>NZ_CP049885.1:3060000-3152246 GCF_011303755.1 Acidovorax sp. HDW3
CGATCTTGCGGCTGGAGGTGGCAATCTCGTGCATCGTGCCCACCGCCTGCTGCACCACCTGGCCGCCGCGCCCGGCCTCGCCCGAGGCCGAGGCCGCCAGCTGGTTCGCCGTCTGCGAGGAAGACGCCGTCTGCTGCACCGTCGTCGTCAACTCAGCGAGCGAGGCCACGGCCTGCTGCGCGTGGTTGGCCGTCTGCTCGGTGCGCGCCGACAAGTCCTGGTTGCCGCTGGCAATCTCGGTACTGGCCAGGGCGATGCTGCTGCTGGCCTCGCGCACCTGCGCCACGATGCTGCCCAGGCTGTGCTCCATGTGCACCAGGGCGCGCTGCAGGTCGGCCACCTCGTCGCGGCCGACCACGTCGAGCTGCTGCGACAGGTCGCCGCCCGCAATCGCCTGCGCCATCTGGCGCGCGCGCTCCAGCGGGCGGCAGATCGACACCATGTTCAAAAGCGTCAGCGGCACGACCACGATGACGGTAATGAGCACCGCCAGCAAAAACAGCCATTTGGTCTGGCTGGCAGCGGCGCTTTGCGCTTGCACCGCCTGCTCCACCTCCTGGCGCAACTGGGTCTGAATCTGCACCAGCAACTGGTCGCTCTCATGGAACTTGACCACCGCCGGCCGGCTCGTGCGGTAAGCGCCGAGGACGCTGTCATACCCCCCCGCCAGCAGCTGCTGCGCCACTGGCGCCCATAGCGTGCGATAGTCCTCCAGCGTTTGCAGCAGCACGCGCATGGTGGCGCTGTCGCCCGCCTGCGCACGCCCGGCGACAAAGCGCGCCGACGCCTGCTGCGCCTGCTCCAGCGCTGCCTGCCAACGCTGGTGCGCCTGGGCCACAGCCTCGGGTTGCTGGTTCTGAATCAGCATGTCTTTTTCATACTTGCGCACATCACCGAGCGCCGCGCGCAACTCGCCCAGCGCTGCCGTTTTGGCAAAAGACTGGCCAATGAAGTCCTCACTCAACCCGTGGATGCGCAACATGCCATACATGCCCGCGCCGCCCAACAAGCCCAACAACACCAACACCACCACAATCGCACCAATCATCCGAAAGCGGATGGTGAAGGCGCGCATCAAGGCAAATATGTCCATGATCTGTCTTTCTCCGAACTTGGCACAGCTACAAAACGTTGCAGTTTGCCAGACAAATCATGTGTACCCGTAGTGGTTGAATCAAGCTCTCCACTTCTTGAGCAGCAGCGCATTCGTCATCACGCTGACCGAACTCAGCGCCATGGCCGCGCCCGCCAGCACGGGGTTCAAGTAACCCAGCGCCGCCAGCGGAATGCCGGCGACGTTGTAGGCAAAGGCCCAGAACAGGTTCTGCCGGATTTTTGCCACCGTGCGGCGCGAGATCTCCAGCGCCGCAGCCACCAGCGCCGGGTCGCCGCGCATGAGCGTGATGCCTGCCGCCTGCATGGCCACGTCGGTGCCGTTGCCCATGGCCAGGCCGACATCCGCCGCCGCCAGTGCCGGTGCGTCGTTCACGCCATCGCCCACCATGGCGACCACGCGTCCGCCTTGCTGCAACTGCCGCACCGCCGCCGCCTTGTCACCGGGCAGCACCTCGGCCAGCACCTCGCCCTCCTCGGGCTTCAAGCCCAGGCGGCGCGCCATGGCCTCGGCTGCGCCCCGGTTGTCGCCCGAGATCATCACGCAGCGGATGCCGCGCGCGTGCAGCGCGGCAATGGCCTCGCGCGCGCCGGGTTTGGGCTCGTCGCCAAAGGCCAGCAGCGCGCGCAAGTGCGTGCCAGCGCCGTCCTGCTCGGCCAGGGCCGACACGGTGGCGCCCTGCGCCTGCAGCGCCTGGGCCTGCGCAGCCATGTCGGCGCTCAGCTCCACGCCCAGCTCCTGCATCCAGCGCAGGCTGCCCACGCGCAGCTGGCGCCCGGCCACCTCGCCCTCGGTGCCCCGGCCCGGCACGGCGCGCACGGCGCCGGGGGCGGCCACAGCCACGCCGCGCTCTTGCGCCGCCTGCAGCACGGCGCGCGCCAGCGGGTGTTCGCTGCCGCTTTGCACGCTGGCCAGCAGCGCCAGCAGCGCGTCGGCATCCACGCCTTGTTCCACGTGAAACCCGGTCAGCCGGGGCCGGCCCACGGTCAGCGTGCCGGTCTTGTCGAAGGCCACGGTGTCCACGCGGTGCGCCGTCTCCAGCGCCTCGGCGTCTTTGATGAGCACGCCCTGCTGCGCCGCCACCCCCGTGCCGGCCATGATGGCCGCCGGCGTGGCCAGCCCCAGCGCGCAGGGGCAGGCAATCACCAGCACGGCCACGGCGCGGATCAGCGCCGTCTCCGCGCCCACGCCAGCCCACAGCCAGGCGAGCAGCGTGGCCAGCGCCAGCAGCAGCACCACTGGCACGAACACCGCCGCCACCTGGTCCACCAGCCGCTGGATGGGCGCCTTGGCCGCCTGCGCGTCTTCCACCAGGCGGATGATGCGCGCCAGCACCGTCTCGGCGCCCACGGCGCCCACCTGCAGCACGATGCGGCCCTCGCCGTTGATAGAGCCGCCCGTCAGCCGACTGCCCTCCGGCCCATCAGCACTGCGCGCCACGGGCAGGGGCTCGCCCGTCAGCATGGATTCGTCCACCTGCGTCTGGCCTTCGAGCAGCGTGCCATCGACCGGAATGCGCTCGCCCGGGCGCACCACCAGGCGGTCGCCCACCATCACCTCGGCCAGGGGCACGTCCACCTCGCCGTCGCGGGTGATGAGGTGCGCCACCTCCGGGCGCAGCGCGTGCAGGGCGCGGATGGCCGCCGTCGTCTGGCGCTTGGCGCGGGCTTCGAGCCACTTGCCCAGCAGCACCAGGGTGATGACCACGGCGGAAGCCTCAAAGTACAGATGCGGCGCGTGGCCGGCCGAATGTGAAACATCGGCCGTGAGCCACAGCCACAGCGACAGGCCATAGCCCGCGCTGGTGCCCAGCGCCACCAGCAAATCCATATTGCCCGTCAGCGCCTTGGCCGCGTGCCAGCCCGCCTTGTAAAAGCGCGCGCCCAGCCAGAACTGCACCGGCGTGGCCAGCAGCCACTGCGCCCAGGGCGGCAGCATCCAGTGCTGGCCCAGCAGGTCGCCCAGCATGGGCAGCACCAGCGGCATGGACAGCAGCAAGCCCCAGGCCACGGGCGCAAACCCGGCCCAGGGGCCCTGGGCCTGCTGCGCGGCCTCTTGCGCGGCCAGGCTGCGCGGCTCGTAGCCGGCGTTGCGCACGGCGCGGCGCACGCGCTGCTCCATGTCGGCCTGGGCGGCGTCAAAAGTCAGGTGCACGGATTCGGTCGCCAAGTTGACGGCGGCATCCTGCACGCCGGGCACTTTTTTCAGCGCCCGCTCCACCCGCGCCACGCAGCTGGCACAGGTCATGCCGCCCACGCCCAAATCCAGCGTGGGGGGGGACAAAGAAGGGGTGGAGGTGGGTGCGGGAGGGGCTTGATCGGTCATGGTGGTGCGCAGCTTAAACCTTGACATCCTGTCAAAGTCAAGCAAGATGGCAGGCGCTTGACCTTGCCACCATGTCAAGCCGCACCATCGCCGCCTGTACTCACTTAAAAAAGGAAGCCCGCCATGCAATACCAATTCACCGTCGAAGGCATGACCTGCGGCCACTGCGAGCGCGCCGTGGTGCACGCCGTGCGCGAGGTCGATACCGAGGCCATCGTCAAGGTCGATCTGGCCACCAAGCAAGTCACCGTCGAGAGCAACGCCGCCCGCGAAGCCATCGCCAACGCCATCCAGGAAGAAGGCTACAAGGTCGTCGCATGAAGGCTGCCGCCGCTGCTGCGCCGCGCTGGCCCGTCACCATCGGCCAGGCCGCCGGGCTTGCCGGCGTGTCGGCGCGCATGGTGCGCCACTACGAGGGCCTGGGCCTGCTCGGCGGCGTGGCGCGCACCGGCAGCGGCTACCGCCAGTACACCGAGGCCGAGGTGCACCAGCTGCGCTTCATCCGCCGCGCACGCGACCTGGGTTTTTCCATGGAAGAAATCGCCCAGCTCCTGGGCCTGTGGCAAGACAAGGCACGCGCCAGCAGCCAGGTCAAAAAAATCGCCCAGCAGCACATCGCCAGCCTGGCCGAGCGCATCGCCGCCCTGCAGGCCATGCAGCGCAGCCTGCAGGCGCTGGTGGGCTGCTGCCACGGCGACGAGCGGCCCGACTGCCCCATCCTGGACGACCTGGCGGGGCCGGCGGCCAGAAAATACTCCTAATTTGATAGCTATTCACGCTGATGGATAGGGCGCTAGAGGCCAAAAATCCTCTGATTTTTTGGCATCCACCCGCACCCGCGCGCCCCGTGGCAGACTCACGCGCTTGTTCCCCCACCCCCTGCACCCACCATGCTCACCGGCGACCTGCGCAACAAAGTCGATCAAGTCTGGAACGCCTTCTGGTCCGGCGGCATTGCCAACCCCATCGAAGTCATAGAGCAGATCACCTACCTGCTCTTTCTGCGCGCGCTCGACAGCGACCAAACGCGCGAAGACAACAAGGCCCTGCGCCTCAAAACCCAGCCCGTGCGCCTCATCCCCACGGGCGTGGACGCCCAAGGTCGCCCGCACGACGCCATGCGCTGGTCGCGCTTCAAGAACATGGCTCCGGCGGAAATGTTCGACGTGCTCAGCCAGCAAGTCTTCCCCTTTCTGCGCGGCCTGCAATGGAGCAACGGCCCGGCAGCCGACAGCGCCTTTGCGCGCCACATGCAGGGCGCACGCTTCACCATCCCCACGCCGGCGCTGCTGGCCAAGGTGGTCGATCTGCTCGATGCCATCCCGCTCGACGAACGCGACACCAAGGGCGACCTGTACGAATACATGCTCGGCAAAATCGCCGCCGCCGGGCACAACGGCCAGTTCCGCACCCCGCGCCACATCATTGATTTGATGGTCGCCCTCACCGCCCCCACACCGCAAGACACCATTTGCGACCCGGCCAGCGGCACCTGCGGATTTTTAGTCGCCGCCGGCGAATACCTGCGCCGCACCCACCCCGACATGCTGCGCGTGCCCGCGCAAAACCGGCACTTTCACAGCGGCATGTTCCACGGCTACGACTTCGACAACACCATGCTGCGCATCGGCAGCATGAACATGGTGCTGCACGGCGTGGAGCACCCCGCCATCGAATACCGCGACTCGCTCGCCGAAGGCGCGGCGGGCGACGCCGGGGCCTACAGCCTCATCCTGGCCAACCCGCCCTTTGCCGGCAGCCTGGACTACGAAAACGTGGCCAAGGATTTGCAGCAAACCGTCAAGACCAAAAAGACCGAGCTGCTGTTTCTGGCCCTGTTCCTGCGCCTCTTGAAAACCGGTGGCCGCGCCGCCGTCATCGTGCCCGACGGCGTGCTGTTCGGCAGCAGCAAAGCGCACAAGGAACTGCGCCGCAAGCTGGTGGAAGAACAAAAATTGGACGCCGTCATCAGCCTGCCCGGCGGCGTGTTCAAGCCCTACGCGGGCGTGTCCACCGCCATCTTGCTGTTCACCAAAACCATGAGCGGCGGCACGGACAAGGTGTGGTTCTACGACTGCCTAGCCGACGGCTGGAGCCTGGACGACAAGCGCCAGCCGCTGCTGGATGCGCAGCTTTTAGGGCTGCAGCCCTTGCTGGACAAGCGCGAGCAGCTATCAGAAACAGAGCACGCCAAAAACAACCTGCCCGACCTGCTGACCCGCTGGCGCACCCTGCACCCCAGCGGCCCCCAGGCCGTTCGGGCTGAGCCTGTCGAAGCCGGGGCCTCCCCCGAACTCAGCCGCCCCCGCACCGCGCAAAGCTTTTGCGTGCCCAAGGCCGAGATCGAGGCCAACGGCTACGACCTGAGCATCAACCGCTACAAGGAAGTGGTGCACGCGCAGGTACAGCACCGCGCGCCGGGGGAGATATTGGCCGAGCTGCGGGCGCTGGAAGGCGAGATTGCGCGGGGGATGGGGGTGTTGGAGGGGATGTTGAAGTGAGTTTCAAAACCTCTTCACTTGCCTCGCTGTCGTCACTGATAACGAAAGGCACCACACCCACTACTTTGGGATATGCCCATTCGGACTCCGGCATTCCCTTTCTGCGGGTTCAAAACATCTTCAGCGGGCAAGTCAACTTCAAAGAAGACACTCTCTTTATCGACTCGAATACTCACACCGTACTGAAGCGTTCGCAAATTCAAGGTGGTGATGTTCTGGTCACCATCGCAGGGACCATTGGAAGAACAGGCGTTGTTCCTCACGACGCGCCGGAGATGAACTGCAACCAGGCCGTTGCCATCGTTCGCCCAACACAAGAAATTGAACGCAGCTACTTGCGCCACTGGCTTGAGAGTCAAGAGGCACGCAGCCAGATGCTCGGCTCAACAGTCACAGGCACGATTTCCAATCTCAGCCTGTCGCAGTTGGGCGAACTTCGGGTTCCTTTGCCCCCACTGGAAGAACAACGCCGCATCGCCGCCATCCTCGACCAGGCCGAAACCCTGCGCACCCAACGCCGCGCCGCCCTGGCCCTGCTCGACAGCCTCACCCAGTCCCTGTTTCTCGATATGTTTGGGGACCCGGTGACCAACGACCGGGGTTGGCCCGACAACTTGACGTTGGGGAAAGCCGCGGACATCACCTCCGGCGTGACCAAAGGCCGCAAACTCGACGGCAAAGCGACGAGAGAAGTGCCTTATCTCGCCGTGGCCAATGTTCAAGACAAAGCACTACGGCTTGAAGGACTCAAATCCATTGAGGCAACGGAAAACGAGATCGCTCGCTATCAGCTAAAAAAAGACGATCTGCTGTTAACCGAAGGTGGCGACCCCGACAAACTGGGCCGTGGCACGCTTTGGAAAGAAGAGTTGCCCGAGTGCATCCACCAGAACCACATTTTCCGTGTGCGTCTTACACACACGGCGCTACACCCGCTGTTTCTCAATTGGCTGGTCGGTAGCACGCGAGGCAAAAATTACTTCTTGCGTTCAGCAAAGCAAACCACTGGCATTGCGTCGATCAATATGACGCAATTGCGGAGCTTTCCGCTGTTGGTTCCCCCCCTCCCCCTCCAACAAACCTTCGCCACCCGCATCGCCACCATCGAAGCCCTCAAAACCACCCACCGCCGCGCCCTGGCCGCGCAGGGTGCGCTGTTTGCCTCGCTGCAGCAGCGGGCGTTTGCGGGGCAGCTTTAACCCTGCACACGGTTGCCACACCATGCCCACCTCCGTCGCCCAACTTCAACAATGGCTACAGGAACCCGAAGGCCAGTGCCTGGAGTTCAAAGAGGCCAAGCAGCGCTACGACTTTGAAAAGCTGCTCAAGTACTGCGTGGCCCTGGCCAACGAGGGCGGCGGCACCATGGTGCTGGGCGTGACGGACAAGCGGCCCCGACGCATTGTGGGCACCCAGGCGTTTGACGACCCGGGCCGCACCGAGGCGGGCCTGCACCAGCGGCTGGGGCACCGCATTCCGGTAGAGGAGCTGTTGCTGCCCGAAGGGCGCGTGGTGATCGTTCACGTTCCGCCACGCCTGCCGGGCACGGCGTGGGAGATTGATGGCCGCTACTTCAAGCGTGCGGGTGACGACCTGGCAGCCCTGAGCGGCCAGGAGCTGCGGGACATGTTTGCCGAAACAGGCCCCGATTTTTCAGCCCAGCCCTGCCCCGGCGCCACGCTGGCCGACCTGGAGCCAGCGTCCATCGCGCTGTTCCGCGATCGCTGGGCCCAAAAAAGCGGCGATCCACGCAAGCGCGAACTAAACGACCTGCAAACCCTGCGCGATGCCGAGCTGCTGGTGGAGGGCGACCAGGTGAGCTATGCGGCGCTGATTCTGTTTGCCTCCCGAGCGGGCCTGACGCGCTGGCTGGCGCAGGCCGAGCTGGTGTTTGAATACCGCTCGTCCGAAGCCGCCGGCCCCGCCGCCGACCGCGAGGAATACCGCGCCGGCTTCTTCGCCTGGCAAGACGCGCTGTGGAAAAAGATCAACCTGCGCAACGACCGGCAGAGCTGGCAGGACGACTTCTTCCGCATGGATCTGCCCACCTTTGACGAGGTGCCGGTGCGCGAGGCCATCCTGAACGCGGTGGCCCACCGCGACTACCGTCTGGGCGGCTCCATCTTTGTGCGCCAGTTTGCCAAGCGGCTGGAGGTGGTGAGCCCCGGCGGCCTGCCACCGGGCATCACGCCCGAAAACATCATCGACCAGCAAAACCCGCGCAACCGCCGCCTGGCCGAAGCCCTGGCACGCTGCGGGTTGATTGAACGATCCGGCCAGGGCCTGAACCTGATGATGGAAAGCGCCGTGCGCCAGGGCAAGCCGCTGCCCAGCTTTGCCGGCACCGCCACGCACGAAGTGCGGCTGACGCTGGAGGGCGGGGTGCGCAACCCGGCGTTTGTACGCTTCATGGAGCGGCTGGGCGAGGAAACGCTGCGCACCTTTTCGACACTGGACTATTTGGCGCTGGAGTGCCTGGAGCAGGGAAAACCGCTCAGCCCCGCATTGAAAGAGCGCCTGCCGGGCCTGATCGCCGTGGGTGCCATTGAGTCCATGGGCAGGGGCAGAGGCACCCGCTACATGCTCTCAGAAGCCTTGTATGCATCCCTGGGTGCCAAAGGCACTTACACCCGCCAACGTGGCCTGGATCGCGACACAAACAAAGCCCTTTTGCTCCAGCATGTGATGAAACAGGGCGAACAGGGTGCCCCCATATCAGAACTGCAGCAGGTGCTGCCCATGCACTCTGCGAGCGCATTACGGGGCCTTTTGCTGGAATTGCGGGCGGAAAACAAACTGGCGCTCAAAGGCGAGCGCCGTTGGGCTCGCTGGTATGCAATACCGCATAACAGTCTTTAGCAGTGTGTTATACGGGAAAAATATTGTTTAAAAACAATGGCTTATATAATTTTTTGAAGCAATGTTCTCTCTATAGAACTGCAGATAGCGGGTTAAATACACCACCGCAATAGGCTCGATACCAGTAACCGGATGACAAAGAGGGAGTCCCCGTGAACAGCGTCCCATCGAACTTCGCCTTCCTGCAACCCGACTGGCCCGACCTGCTGATGGAGGCCCGCCGCGCCGAGGCCGCTGCCCACGCCGACCCGCGCGCCGCCTGCTTTTACGCCCGCCGCACGCTGGAGCTGGCCGTGGCCTGGCTGTACCAGGCCGAAGGGGGCCGGGGCGGCAGCCTGCGTATGCCGTACAAGGCCGACCTGTCGGCGTTTTTGTTCGAGCCCAGTTTTCAGCAGCTGGTGGGCAGCGCGGTGCACGCCAAGATGGACGTGATCCGCCGCCTGGGCAACCAGGCCGTGCACCACACCCGCCCGGTGCCGCCGCAGGATGCGCTGGCCGCGCTGCGCGAGCTGTTCCATGTGGCCTTCTGGCTGGCGCAGCACTATGCGCGCCGCGTGGGTGACCGGCCTGCTGCCGCGCTGCAGTTTCGCGCCGATCTGCTGCCACCCGCAGCGGGCACAGCAGTGGCACAGGCGCAGGCCGCCAGCCGCGCCGCCCAGGCCGCAGCGCAAGAGGCATTGGCCCGGCAAGCCCAGGTCCTGGCCGAGCGCGATGCGCAGCTGCGCGAGGCCGCCGCCCGCAACGCCGCGCTGGACGCCAAGCTGGCCCAGTACCGCGCCGAGATCGCCGCCGCCAAGGCCGCCAACGCCGCCCAGCCCGCCCCGGCGCACGACTACGACGAAGCCGCCACGCGCGACCTGTTCATCGACCTGCTGCTCAAGGAAGCCGGCTGGCCGCTGGCCGACGCACGCGACCGCGAATACCCGGTGCACGGTATGCCCAACGGCACAGGCCAGGGCTTTGTGGACTATGTGCTGTGGAGTGGCGAAAAGCCCCTGGCCATCGTGGAAGCCAAGCGCACGCGCCGCAGTGCCAAAGAGGGCGAGCAGCAAGCCCTTTTGTACGCCGACTGCCTGGAGCGCCAGACCGGCCACCGCCCGGTGCTCTACGGCAGCAACGGCTACGAGCATTGGCTGTGGGACGACACCACCAGCCCGCCGCGCGCGGTGCAGGGCTTTCACACGCGGGACGAGCTGGAGCTGATGGCCCAGCGCCGCAGCACGCGCCAGCCGCTGGCGCGCCTGCCCACCACGGGCCTTCCAATTGCGCCGGGCATTGTCGGGCGCCACTACCAGCAGCGCGCCATCCGCCGCGTGCTGGAAACCTTTGAGCGCGACCAGCAGCGCAAGGCGCTGGTGGTGATGGCCACCGGCGCTGGCAAGACGCGCACGGTGATTGCGCTGGTCGATGTGCTGATGCGCGCCGGCTGGGTCAAGCGCGTGCTGTTCCTGGCCGACCGCGTGGCGCTGGTGAACCAGGCCGTCAACGCCTTCAAGGCCCACCTGCCCGACTGCGCGCCGGTGAACCTGGTGACCGAGCGCGCCACCGAGGGCCGGGTGTACGTCAGCACCTACCCGACGATGATGGGCCTGATCAACGAAGGCGCCGGCACGGGCCAGCGCCGCTTTGGCGTGGGGCATTTCGACCTGATCGTGGTGGACGAGGCGCACCGCTCCATCTACCAAAAATACCGCGCCATCTTCCACTACTTCGACGCCCTGCTGGTCGGCCTGACGGCCACGCCCAAGGACGAGATCGACCGCAACACCTACGGCCTGTTCGGCCTGGAAAGCGGCGTGCCCACCGATGCCTACGGGCTCGACGACGCCATTGCCGAGGGCTACCTGGCGCCGCCGCGCGCCGTCTCGGTGCCGCTCAAGTTCCAGCGCGAGGGCATTCGCTACGCCGATTTGAGCGAGGACGAAAAAGAGCAGTGGGACGCGCTGGACTGGGGAGACGACAACGGCGAAGGCGGCGAGGCGCCCGACGCCGTGGGCGCCGAGGCCGTGAACCAATGGCTGTTCAACCAGGACACCGTGGACAAGATGCTGGCCCTGCTGATGGCGCGCGGCCACAAGGTGGCGGGCGGCGACCGGCTGGGCAAGACCATCATCTTTGCGCGCAACCAGCAGCACGCCGAATTCATACAGCAGCGCTTTGACGCCAACTACCCCGCGTACCGGGGCCAGTTTGCGCGCACCATCACCTTCCAGACCGAGTACGCGCAGTCGCTGATCGACGCCTTTGCGCAGAAGGACAGCGCGCCGCACATCGCCATTTCGGTGGACATGCTCGACACCGGCATCGACGTGCCCGAGGTGGTGAACCTGGTGTTCTTCAAGATCGTGCGCTCCAAGGCCAAGTTCTGGCAGATGCTCGGGCGTGGCACGCGGCTGTGCCCCGAGCTGTTCGGGCCGGGGCAGGACAAGAAAGACTTCTTCATCTTCGACTTCTGCCAGAACCTGGAATTTTTCAGCCAGAACCTGGAGGGCAGCGAGGGCGCGCTCGGGCAGCCGCTGTCGCAGCGCTTGTTCAATGCGCGGCTGGAGCTGATCGGCCTGCTGGACCAGCGCCTGAAAACGCAGGGCGTGGCCGAGGCGCCTGCGCCGGACTACCAGCTCACCGAATCCACCCTGCGCCAGGACATTGCCGCGCTGCTGCACGCCGTGGTGGCCGGCATGTCGCTTACCAACTTTGTCGTGCGCGCGCAGCGCCGCTGGGTCGAGGCCTGGGCCCAGGCCGACGCCTGGCAGCAGCCCACGCCCGAGCAGCTGGCCGAGGTGGCTGAGCACCTATCCGGCCTGCCCAGCAGCGTGCGCGACGACGACGAGGACGCCAAGCGCTTTGACGCCCTGCTGCTGGGCACGCAGCTGGCCCTGCTGCGCGCCGAGCCCGCGCTCTCGCGCCTGCAAAAGCGCGTGCAGCAGCTGGCAGCCGCCCTGCTGGCGCTGGCCAACGTGCCCAGCGTGCGCGAGCAGCTCGTGCTGATCGATGCCGTGGCCGGCGACGAGTGGTGGCAAGACGTGACCCTGCCCATGCTGGAGCAGGCGCGGCGCCGGCTGCGCGGCCTCATCAAGCTGATCGAAAAGCAAGGCCGCAAGCCGGTCTACACCGACTTTGAAGACGCGCTGGGCGAGGCCACCGAGGTCGATTTGCCCCTGGTGGCCGGCGCCGTGGACTTTGAGCGCTTTCGCGCCAAGGCCCGGGCCTTTTTGCACGCCCACGGCGACCGCCTGGCGCTGCACAAGCTGCGCCGCAACCAGCCGCTGACGGCACTGGATTTGCAGGAGCTCGAAGCCCTGCTGCACGAGGCTGGCGGCAGCGACGGCGACATCGAGCGCGCCCGCACGCTGCACGCCAGCCTGCCTGTCTTTATCCGCTCCCTGGTCGGGCTCGAACGCGAGGCGGCCACCGCCGCCTTTGCCAGCCTGATCGCCCCCGGCACGGCCAGCGCCAGCCAGCTGCAGTTCATCGACGAAATCGTGCAGCACCTGACCGAGCACGGCGCCATGCCGGCGCACCGGCTCTACGAATCACCCTTCACCGACATCCACGCCCAGGGGCCAGATGGGGTGTTTGAAACCGCAAAAGTTGAGCAACTGTTTCAAACGCTGCAACAGTTCGCGTGCCAACAGGCCGCGTAACCCCTTTGCGAACTGCAGGCTGCAGGCTTATTTGTAAAACACCTCGACGCTGCCCTTGAGCGCGAGCAGCAGCGGGCGGCCCGTGCGGTCGCGGGTTTTGCCGGCGGGCACCTTGATCCAACCCTCGCTGACGCAGTATTCCTCAACGTCAAAGCGCTCCTTGCCATTGAGCCGCACGCCAATGTCGGCCTGCTGCGCCAGCACGGCGGCGGCGTGGTGCGGGCTGCGCGGGTCGATCGCCAGGCGATCGGGCAGGGGCAGAAGGTTGTCGGCAGGGTTGCTCATGGCGGGGCCTCAAAGATGCGAAAAAACGAAAGGCCGCCATTGTGGCCCAAGCCAGGGGTGGCTTTGTTTGCTATAAAAATAATAGCTATTCGCGCTTGCCAGATAAGCGCTAGAGCCTTTTTTTATTCAAAAACCAGCGCCTGTGGACAACTGCGGGCACAACGCCGGCACAAGCACCCGGCTATCCCCAGGCGGGCGCTGGCGGGTCGTTTTATCCACAAACCCGGTACACCCGGCGCCGGGGCCGATCCCCAACCTTGTGGATAAGCCAAGTCATTGTCAAAAAAAGAAAAACACCGTTTATCCACAGGCACCGGCAAGGCTCTACTACTACCACTATGTATTTTTAATACCTTCAAGGAACAACCCTGAAAGCCCCAGCGCCCCCATTCAACGCCTTTGTTCAGCGCAGCAGCCAGTACCCCACGCCAATGGCAGCGGCGATGCCGACAGCGTCGGCAAACAAGGCGCAGGCCAGGGCATGGCGGGTGTTTTTCACGCCCACGCTGCCAAAGTACACCGTCAGCACATAAAACGTGGTCTCGGTCGAGCCCTGCATGATGGCCGCCAGGCGCGCGGGAAAGGAATCAACGCCGTAGGTCTGCATCACGTCCACCATCAGGCCCCGGGCGCCCGCGCCCGAGAGCACCTTCATCAGCCCCACGGGCAGCGCCGGCAAAAAATCGGTGTCCCAACCCAGCCCGGCCACCAGGCGCGCGACCACGGTCAAAACGGCATCCATACAGCCCGCAGCGCGAAAAACGCCAATCGCCGCCAGGATGGCGATGAGGTAGGGAATGATCTGTACCGCCACGCCAAAGCCCTCCTTGGCGCCGTCAATAAAAGCGTCGTACACGTTCACGCGCCGCCAGGCGCCGGCGAGCAAGAACAGCAGCACCAATCCCAAAATCACGGCGGCCCCCAGGACGCCGGTGATGTCCGCCGCCTGCTGCGCCGGCAGCCGTGCCAGCGCCGCCACCCCCGCCCCGAGCAAACCCGTCACCGCCAGCAGCGGCAACACAAACCGCGCACGCCACAGCGGCAGGCGCTGCACCAGGCCCAAGAGCAGCAGCGCGGCGATGAAGGCAATGGCCGTGGCCAGCAGCGTGGGCACAAAAATATCGGCGGCGTTGAAACCTGCGCCCAGGCCCTGCTTCAAGGCCACGCTCTGGCGCATGGCGATGACGGCGGTGGGGATCAGCGTCAGCCCGGCGGTGTTGAGCACGACGAACATGATTTGCGCATCACTGGCCACGCCCTCGGGTTCGCGGTTGAGGCTTTGCAGCTCGCGCATCGCCGTCAGGCCCAGGGGCGTGGCGGCGTTGTCCAGGCCCAGCAGGTTGGCCGAGAAATTCATGGTCATGGCGCCCTGCGCCGGGTGGCCGGCGGGCACGCCCGGAAACAGCAGGCGCAAGAGCGGCGCCGCCAGGCGCGCCAGCAGCGCCACCATGCCGGCCTTCTCGCCCACGCGCATCAGCCCCAGCCACAGCGCCATGACGCCGGCCAGGCCCAGGGCAATGTCAAAACCGGCGCGCGCGCCGTCGAACAAGGCTTGCAGCAGCTGGGAAAAAATCTGCGCCTCGCCCAGCCACCAGCGCACCGCCGCCGTGGCGCAGGCGCTGACGAAAAAAACAATCCACACCACGTTCAGCGCCATGGCCAGGCCCTTTGCAGATTAAAACGGCGCGGTGTTCGGGTCGGTGTCCACCGGCGCCTGCGCCGGCCCGGTGACGGTGCCCCTGCCCCCGCGCGTGGATGGCGCTGTGGTGCTGCCCGCTGTGGTGTTGCCTGCTATGGCGGTGGCGGCGGGCGCTGCAGTGGTCGGCTCCAGGCTGCGGCCCTCGCCGCCCAGGGCTTCGATCAGGTCGGGAATGAGCTTGGACAGCTCTCCCGTGGTGATGGCCACGTCGGTGTCAAAGCCTTCGTCGGCGCTGTCCTGGCCCTCGAACACGCTGTCGAGAAAGCTGATTTTTTTCAGCTGCAGGCCCTCGGTGAGCAGGAACGAGACGCGCTCGTCCCAGGTCAGTGCCAGCTTGGTTGGCAGCTTGCCGGCGTCGATGTGCGCGCGCACCTCGTCGATGTCGAGCGGGTGGCGCGCGTAGCGCACCACGGCCTTGGATTCATCGGCGCTCTTGAGCTCGCATTCGCGGTCCACGGAGAAGCCCACCGGCGCCTCTTGTTCCTTGAGCCAGTGCGCCATCGCAGCCTGGGGGGAAGTCTGGGTGTCGAGCAGTGCCAGGGCAAAGCCGGGCAGCAGCTCGGTCAGCACCGAGGCGATCTCGTCGGCATGGCCCTGGCTGCCGGTGTCGAGCACCAGCGTGTGGGCGCTGGGGTCGATCCAGACCCAGGTCGAGCCCTGCTTGGTGAACGCCATGGGCAGCAGGTCGAGCTTGGCCTCGTCCTTGAGCTCGCGGCTTTCCTTCTTGCCCGGCTTGCGCCCGGTTTCCTGCTCGATGCGCGCGGCTTTTTCCTGCACTTTGCGCGCCAGCACGCTCGCCGGCAGCAGCTTGCTCTCTTGCATAAAGCGCAGCAGCCATTGGCCGCCCACGCTCTCGGCCAGCGCCCCGTGGGCCTGGCCGCGCGGCGGCACAAAGCCGCTGCTGCGCTCTTGCGTGGCCCCGCATTCGGTGAATGGGGCTTTTTGCAGCGCCGCCTCCAGCGCCTCCAAACCGATCTGCCACGTGGGCGCGATGCGGTACACGATCATGTTCTTGAACACGCGGATCCTCTGCTGTGGTGAAAAAAGTGCGCGATTGTCGCGCCTGCTGGTGAACTTTACACAGCCTCACGCAAGCGCCACGCAGCTTTGACACAAGCGGCGCAAACTGCCTCCCATCGTTCACCACCTACCAAAGGAAAGCACCATGAACCTTCTGCCCCGCCACGCCATTGCCGGCGCTGCTGCCGCCTTGTTTACCACCCTGGCATTGCCGGCTTTTGCCCAGGCCCCCGTGAGCAACCCCAGCACGCCCGATCCCCAGGTGCGCTATGAGCAGCGTGAAGAATCGCGCCCCCAGCGCATGGAGCGTATGCAAAAGCGCATGGACGAATTCAAACAGGCGCTGCAGCTGAGCCCGGCGCAAGAAGACGCCTGGAACCAGTACCAGCAAGCCATGAAGCCGCCGGCCCAGCCGCCCGCCCGCCCGGACATGGAGGCGTTCAAGCAGCTCTCCACCCCCGAGCGCATCGAGCGCCTGCGAACCCTGCGCGAGCAACATGCGGCCGAGATGGATCGCCGGGGCGAAGCCACGAAGGCGTTCTACGCCCAGCTCAACCCGGCGCAGCAAAAAACTTTCGACGCCCAATCCCTGCGCTGGATGCAACGGATGCACGGCCACGGCCACGACCATGACCACGGCCCGCGCCATGGCCCCATGCGCGGCGCCAAGCCCCCGGTCAGCGCTCCGGCACAGAAATAAAGCCAAATTGTGGATAACTTTGGGGATTGTTTTTGCGCAACCCCGGGTTTATCCACACCACCCGCTGCTGGCCGCAAGTTATACCCAATGCGCGTTACGGCTGTCCCTATGGCTTGCCACACCTTTTTGCCGTGGATAACTTGTTGTCGTTCTAAGAAAATTTAGAGTTATCCACAAAATTTTGCATCCTCTATTACTATCACTATGTTTTGTTATTACATATGTACAAGATAGTAGGTCAGCGCTTTCACTACGGCCTTGCCCCCTGCAACGACCAGAACAACTCTGTGGATAAAAAAAGCACAAGGCCCCTGTTTTCCACCGCCGGGCAGGTGGCATCCCCACTGTCCCCAAAACCGTGACAGCACGACCACCGCTTCACACACAAGCTTGTGCATTAGTGCAACTGCTTGTCGTACAAAGAAAAAAACAGGTTATCCACAAAAATCGGCGGCTTCTACTACTACCACTATGTTTTTATAAAAACAAAGAAGGAAAAGTCAGACAGAAGAAAAAAACCGCCGGCGCTCTGCGCCAAAGCGGCACCCCGGAACAAAAAACACAGGCGTAAAAAAACCGCCCTGGGGCGGTTTTCATGATGTGAAAATTAAACGGTGCGCCGGCTGCGCACCGCCGCTGCAAGCTGCTGCAGCACGGGCACGGTCTGGGCAAAGCTGATGCAGGCGTCCGTCACCGACACGCCGTAGGCCAGCGCCTGGCCTGCCACGATGTCCTGGCGGCCTTCTTCCAGGTGGCTTTCAATCATCACGCCGGTAATGCGCGTCTCGCCAGCGGCAATTTGCGTGGCCACGTCTTGCGCCACGTCGATTTGCTTGGCGTGCTGCTTGCTGCTGTTGGCGTGCGAGAGGTCGATCATGACCTGCTCGCGCAGCCCGTTTTTGTGCAGCAATGCGCAAGCGGCTTGCACGTCGGCTGCGCTGTAGTTGGGCGTTTTGCCGCCGCGCAGGATGATGTGGCAGTCCTGGTTGCCCCGGGTTTCAAAAATGGCAGCCTGGCCCATCTTGGTCATGCCCATGAAGGCGTGCTCGGATTGCGCCGCCAGGATGGCATCGGCAGCGACTTTCACGCCGCCATCGGTGCCGTTCTTAAAGCCCACCGGGCACGAGAGGCCGCTGGCGAGCTGGCGGTGGCTCTGGCTCTCGGTGGTGCGCGCACCAATGGCGCCCCAGCTCACCAGGTCGCTGATGTACTGGGGCGAGAGCAGGTCGAGGAATTCGGTGCCGACCGGCAGGCCCAGTTCCAGCACGTCCAGCACCAGGGCGCGCGCCATCTCCAGGCCCTCGTTGATGGCAAAGCTGTCATCCATGTGCGGGTCGTTGATGTAGCCCTTCCAGCCCACCGTGGTGCGCGGTTTTTCAAAGTACACGCGCATCACGATCAGCAGGTCTTGCGCCAGGGCGTCGGCCTGCTCCTTGAGCAATTGTGCGTACTGCATGGCCTGCTCGTGGTCGTGGATGGAGCAGGGGCCGACGACGACGATCAGCCGGTCGTCCTGCCCGTGCAGCACGCGCGAGAGCGCCGCGCGGCTGTGCTCCACGAGCTGCTGCGCGGCGGCGGGCGTGGGCAGCCATTCTTCGAGGATGGCCGGGGTGATGAGCGGGCGTACGGCCTTGATGCGCACATCGTCGATGCGCGTACGGTCTTGCGTGGACAAGGCGGTGGCGTGGTGAGGTTGGGGTTTCGTCGTCATAACCCCCATTGTGGCGCGATGGTTGCGCTCAAGGGCGGCGAAACGCCACCACCTGCTGCGCCCAATAGGGGCCGTTCAGGCGGTCAAGCCGCACCTCGCCCCCGCTGGAGGGCGCGTGCACAAAGCGCCCCTGGCCGACGTAGATGCCGGCATGGCTGGGCCGGGCGCCGCCAAACACCACCAGATCGCCGGTGCGCAGCGCATCGGCATCAACGGCAGCGCCAAACTGGCTCAGCTGCGCCACCGTGCGCGGCGGCGCCACGCCGGCGCGGCTGTGGTACACGTAGCCAATCAGGCCGCTGCAGTCAAACCCACCCTCGGGCGTGTTGCCGCCGTAGCGGTAGGGCGTGCCGACCAGGCCCAGGGCGTGGATGGCGATGTCGCTCGACTGCTCGGACGAGAGCTGCGCCGCAGTGGGCGCAGCGCTGCTGCGCTGCGGCGGCGCGCTGGAGCAGCCAGCCAACAGCAAGGCGCTGCAAGCCAGGGCCAACAAACCCTGGCGGGGGTGAGATGTGAACAAATGCAAATAACGCATGGCCGGCGAGCTTAGCGCAGGGCCGCGCCAGGCATCAAGCCATGACTTGGGGGTGCGCCTGCGCCGCTGTCTGCGGTGGCTGGCGCCGCTGGCGCAGCCGGTTGGCAGCGCTCACCATGGCTTGCACCGAGGCGGTGACGATGTTGTAGTGCAGGCCGACGCCAAAGGTGGCGCCGGGCAGGCCGTCCATACCCGCTTCGACGATGGCCAGCGCCTGCGCGCCCGAGCCGCTGCCGGTGGCGCGCTCCTCGTAGCCGTGGATGCGCAGCGGCAGGCCGAGCGCATCGACGGCGGCATCGATCGGGCCGTTGCCCTGGCCCTGCAGCGTCAGGCGCTGGCCGTCGATGGCGACGTCGATCTCGATGTGCTGGCCGTCGCCCGCCAGGCGGTGGTCGCCGTACGTCACCATGCCCGGCACGCCCTGGGGCTGCTGCAGGTAGGTGGCCTGGAACAGGGCCCAGAGGGTCGCGCCGCTCATCTCGGCCTCGCTCGCGTCGGCGGCGCGCTGCACCACGGCGCTGAACTCGACCTGCATCCGCCGGGGCATGACGATGCCGCGCTCGCGTTCGAGCAGGTAGGCAATGCCGCCTTTGCCCGACTGGCTGTTGACGCGCACGATGCCGTCGTAGCTGCGCCCCAGGTCTGCCGGGTCGATGGGCAGGTAGGGCACCTGCCAGGGGCCGGCGCTGTCGTGCGCGGCAAAACCCTTCTTGATCGCGTCCTGGTGCGAGCCCGAGAACGAGGTGAACACCAGGTCGCCGGCGTAGGGATGGCGCGGGTGAATGGGCAGGCCGGTGCATTCCTCGGCCGCGCGCGCGACGGCGCCGATGTCGGAAAAATCCAGCCCCGGGTGCACGCCCTGGGTGTAGAGGTTGAGCGCCACCGTCACCAGGTCGAGGTTGCCGCTGCGCTCGCCGTTGCCGAACAGGCAGCCTTCCACGCGCTCGGCGCCGGCGAGCAAGGCCAGCTCGGCGGCGGCCACGCCCGTGCCCCGGTCGTTGTGCGGGTGCACAGAGAGCACGATGTGCTCGCGCGGCACAAGGTGCTGGTGCATCCACTCCACCTGGTCGGCAAAGCGGTTGGGCGTGGCGTTTTCCACCGTGGTGGGCAGGTTGATGATGACCGGGCGCTGCGGGCCCACGCCCCAGGCGGCGAGCGCGGTCTGGCAGGCTTTGAGCGAGACGTCGAGCTCGGTGGCGCTGAAGGTTTCGGGCGAGTATTGCAGCGTCCACTGCGTCTCGGGCTGGGCGTCGGTCAGGTGCTTGAGGTGGCTGACGTGCGCGTGCACGAAGGCCAGCATCTGCGTCACGTTCATGCCGAACACCACGCGCCGCCACACCGGGGCGGTGGCGTTGTACAGGTGCACGATGGCGCGCGGCGCGCCGCGCAGCGCCTGCACCGTGCGCGCGATCAAATCGGGGCGCGACTGCGTCATGACCATGAGGGTCACGTCCTCGGGGATGAGGTCTTCGTCGATCAGGCGGCGTACGAAGTCGTAGTCGGTTTGCGAGGCGGCGGGAAAGCCGACTTCGATCTGCTTGAAGCCGATGCGCACCAGCTCCTGAAAGAGCTTCATCTTGCGCGCGCCGTTCATGGGCTCGAACAGCGCCTGGTTGCCGTCGCGCAGGTCGGTCGAGAGCCACTGCGGCGCGCGGCTGAGGGTGTTGGCGGGCCAGCGGCGCTCGGTGAGGGCGATGGGGGCGGCGGCGGGGTACTTGCGGGAAGGCTGGGCAATCATGATCGGCTCCACGAATCAAAACGGCAATGCTTGGAAAACAAGATGCGGCATCCCCTGCAGCCCTTCACGCGGGAGGTGAAGGCTGGTGTGTGGGCCGGGATCGGGGGGATGCGGTGGTTGCGCGCAAAAGCCGCTGCGGGCTTTCAGGCAACCAGGGTGGCGAACGCAGGCAGACCCCGGCCAGGTACTAGACCTAGCGCTAGGGTGGCGGTGAGCAGGCTGCGTTGCATAGGGCGGCCATCGTAGCACAGGCGTTTGCACCTGTGCGCTGGCGCGTTCAGCGGGCGCGCTCGGCGTAGCGCGTAAAGCGCAGCGCCTGGCCCTCAGCGGTGATGCGGCGCCAGACGGCGCGCTTTTCGCTCGGGTCGAGTTCGAGCCACTGCTGCACTTCGGCAAAGCTGCGCCCGCAGCCCTTGCACTGCGCATCGCCCTGGCTGGTCGAGCAAATGGCGATGCAGGGGGTGTCGCTCTGGCACTCGTACCAGGCCAGCCAGGCGGCCAGGGCTGGGGCGCTGAATTCTGTGGCCAGGGCCTCGCTGCGGCGGTGGTAGGCCAGGTGGGCGTAGAGCGTGGCCAGCGCCGCCACTTCGGACGCCAGGGTGGCGCCTGCTTGCATCGGGCGCAGGGCGCGCCAGTGGTTGATGGCGGCTTCGATGTCGGTGATGTGGATAGGGCGGCGCATGGGGCGGCGCCATCATAAAACTGTGTTCCAATACCGGCTCTTCAAAGGGGAGTAGCCCCCCGTTGTCAGGTCGTCAACACGAAATTTTGCGATTTCCGGCCTGTCAGGCCGCCAACGGGCGGCTGGGCAAGACCTTTGAGCCCTGGGCCTGCGTGCGCCCGGCTCAAAGCGTTGCTGGCCCCTTGCGGCTTGCTGTGCTCGCCGCCGTCCACGATGGCCTTTTCACTTGCGGCACACATCATCTTATGGACTTCGATTTTCTTACCCATACCCCGTTCTGGATTGCCCTTGGGCAAATCATCATCATCGACATCTTGCTCGGCGGCGATAACGCGGTTGTCATTGCCCTGGCCTGCCGCAAGCTGCCGCCAGAGATGCGCAGCAAAGGCATTTTTTGGGGCACGGCAGGGGCCATCGTGCTGCGTGTGGTACTGATTGTGTTTGCCATGACGCTGCTGGCACTGCCCCTCATCAAGGCGGTGGGCGCAGCCTTGTTGGTGTGGATTGGCGTCAAGCTGATTGCCCCCGAGGAAGATGGCCATGGTGACATTCGCAGCAGCGACAAGCTGCTGGCTGCCATCCAGACCATCATCGTGGCCGATTTGGTGATGAGTGTGGACAATGTGATTGCCATTGCCGGTGCTGCGCAGAGCTCGGGTGAACACCAGATTTTGCTGGTGGTGCTGGGCTTGCTGATCTCGATTCCGATCATCGTCTGGGGCAGCCAGCTGGTCATCAAGCTGATGGAACGTTTCCCGGTGGTGATTGTGCTCGGCGGTATGTTGCTGGGCTGGATTGCTGGTGGCATGTTGGTCAGCGATCCGGTGTTTGCCCATCCCGAGCAGTGGCTGTGGATGCCCAAGCTGCCGCAGAGCGATATGCTCAAGTACGGTGCCAGCCTTGCTGGTGCGCTGCTGGTGCTGGGCTTGGGCAAGTGGCTGCTGGCGCGGCGCAAAGGTACGGCCACAGAGCAGGTGCACTGAACCCTGGGTGCTATCCTGGCGCGTATGAAACTGTTGTTCAAATGGCTGCTCAGCGCAGCCGCTTTGCTTCTGGTGGCCCAGCTCTACAGCGGGGTTGAGTTGCGCGGTTTTGGCTCGGCGCTGCTGGCGGCGCTGGTCATTGGCCTGTTCAACGCGGTGCTGCGACCGCTGCTGGTGGTATTGACCCTGCCGGTGACGGTGGTCACCGTGGGCTTGTTTCTGTTCGTCATCAATGCCTTGATGTTCTGGGCCGCTTCCGGGGTGCTCAGCGGCTTTCATGTGACCGGCTTTGGCGCGGCGTTGCTGGGCTCGCTGTTGTACTCGGGCCTGGGGTTGGTGATCGAATCAGCGCTCGAGCGCCTGTTCCCGCGCTAGTGACTGTACGGCGCGCAGCCGGGTGTCGATGATTGAGGCCTCGATGTAATCGGCCGCCGCGCTGCTTTGGCGCGCCAGGTCTTGCCCGGCTTTGAAGCGATCGATGGCGGCGGCGTAGTCGTAATGCGCTACCTGCGCCTCGGCCTCGGCGCGGATGGCGCGCAGGCGCTGGCCCTGTTGCTGCCAGGCTTGCGCCAGCAGCTGCCACAGCGTGGCGTCCTGCGGGTGCTCGACCAGCCAGGTCTCCAGCGCCCCCGTTACCTCGGCCCCCTGCTCCAGGCGCAGCGCCGCCTGGCTGCGCAGCAGCAGCTCGGGGCGGGCACGGCTCGGGCTGGCGAGCAAGGCGGCCACCTGCTCGGGCTTGCCCGCCTGCAGTGCAATTTCAGCGGCCAGCAGGCGCACCTGGCGCGCGGCGCCGGCGTGGCCGGCGCTGGCGGCGCGCAACTGCTCCAGGTTGCGCTCGGCGCCGGCCCATTCGCCCGCCTGGGCATGGACCAGGGCGGCGGCGTACCAGGCGGCGATTTTTTCGGTGGGCGCCCGGCTGGCAAAGCCGGTGCTTTGCGGCTCGGCCATCCATTGGCGCAGCAAATCGACACCGGGGCGCGCGAGCACGCGCGCGCGCGCGGCGAGCATGGCGTGTTCGAGCGTGGGCAGCGGGCTCGGCGCTTGCGCCAGCGCGGTCGGCAGGCGGGCGTGCATGTCGGCCATGCGCTCGGTGGTCAGCGGGTGGCTGCGCAGGTAGGGCCAGCTGCCGTTGTCGTTCAGGCGGTTGGCCTGCTGCAGCTTGTCGAACATGCTGACGAAGCCCTGCGGCGCAAAGCCGGCGGGCTGCATCAGGCTGTAGCCGACGCGGTCGGCCTCGCGCTCCATGTCGCGGGAGAAATTGAGCTGGTTTTGCACCGCCAGCGCCTGGCCGCCGACCATCAGTGCCTGGCCGGCGTTGGGACTTTTGCTGGCCGCGAGCGCGCCCAGCACCATGGCGCCGATCATCAGCGGCGTGCTGCGTTGCTGCTGCGCTATCAGGCGTGCGATGTGGCGCTGCGTGACGTGGCTGAGCTCGTGTGCCAGCACCGAGGCGAGCTCGTCGCGGCTCGTGACGACGCCGATCAGCCCCAGGTGCACGCCCATGTAGCCGCCGGGCAGGGCAAAGGCGTTGACGCTGCGGTCGCGCCCGAGCAGGATGTGCCAGGCAAAGCGCTCTTGCAGCTCCGGCGTGAGCTCGCCGCGCGCGCGCGCCGCCTGCACCAGCTGGTCAAAAATGCCCTGCACGTATTCCTGCAGCGGGGCGTCGTCGATGTAGTCCGGGTCGCGGTAGAGCTCGCGGATGATGCTGTCGCCAATGCGCCGCTCGGCGCTGGTGGTGAGTGCCAGGCCGTCGCCCAGCGTCGGCAGCGCCGACTGGGCATACATCGGCAGCGCCTGCAGCCCCCCGATTGCTATCAAAAAAGAAGCTGCTAACGCTTGTCCACAGCGCCTGAGAGGCAAATTTTGTTTGATTTTTTGCACGGCCATCCTTGGGCGCCCAGGGCGCGGGCGCAGGGCCGTATGATGCCCGGCTTGCCCTTTGTGTTCCCTCTTTTGCCATGACCACCAGCTCCCCCCTCACCCACTTCGATGCCCAGGGCCAGGCCCATATGGTGGACGTGGGCGCCAAAAGTGCCACGCGCCGCCAGGCGATCGCCACCGGCCGCATTCGCATGGCGGCGGCCACGCTGGCGCTGATCGAGAGCGGCAGCGCCAAAAAAGGCGATGTGCTGGGCGTGGCGCGCATCGCCGCCATCATGGCGGCGAAGAAAACCAGCGACCTGATTCCGCTGTGCCACCCGCTGGCGCTGACCCGCGTGGCAGTGGAATTTGCCCTGCTGCCGGCAGACAACGCCGTGCAATGCACCGCCACGGTAGAAACTGTGGGCCCGACGGGGGTGGAGATGGAGGCGCTGACCGCCGTCCAGGTGGGCCTGCTGACGATCTACGACATGTGCAAGGCGGCCGACAAGCGCATGGTGATGGAGGGCGTGCAGGTGCTGGAGAAGCACGGCGGCAAATCGGGCAGCTTTGTGGCCTCTGAGGTCTAGAAGGCGCTTGTACTGAGCGCTACAAGCTATCTTTTTAATAGTGGCCTGCCCGGAGGGACTCGAACCCCCGACCTATTGCTTAGAAGGCAATTGCTCTATCCGGTTGAGCTACGGGCAGCCGTGAAGGCTGGCGATCATACCGCCGCTGCAGCAGCATTGAGGGCAGCCAGGCGCTCGGGCGTGCCCACGTCCGTCCAGCGCCCGCCGTACACCTCGGCGGTGACGCGGCCCGCGTCCATGGCGCGGCGCAGCAGCGGGCCCAGCGGGGCGGCTTCGCCATCGGGGTTTCCGGGCGCTATGGCGCACCAGGGCTGCGCGAACAGCTCTCTTTTCAGGAGCGCGATGGTGCTGTAGGTGTAGCGCGGCTGGGGGGCGTCTGCGGGCAGGTTGAGCGCCAGCCCGTTGGGCGAGAGGCCGAAATCGCCCAGCGGATGGTGCGCCGGGTTGGGCACCAGCCACAGGTGCGCCAGCGCGCTGCTGGCGGCAAAGCGCTCGGCGGCGGCGGCGTCAAAGCGAAAGTCGGGCGCGTACACATCGCCCGCTGCCAGCCAGAACAGCGGCCCGAGGTGTGCCAGGGCGCGCGCGATGCCGCCGGCGGTCTCCAGCGCATGGCCAAAATCCTGGCCTTCGTGCGAATATAAAATTGATAGCTGCTCGCGCTTGCCTGGTGCGGATTTCAGGCCAAAAACATTCCCAAAACAGGCGCTGATTTGCGCCCCCAGCCAGGCGGTGTTGATGACCACCTGCCCCACCCCGGCTTGCGCCAGCGCTTGTAGGTGCCAGGCCAGCAGCGGGCGGCCCTGCACGGCCAGCAGGGGCTTGGGGCAATGGTCGGTGAGCGGGCGCATCCGCTCGCCCCGGCCGGCGGCGAGCAGCAGGGCGGGGGGCTGAGAAAAAACGGTGGGCGCGGGCATGGTGCGCCACTGTAGTGCATCGCCATGCCACCAATGCCGTTAAACGTGCTGGCCAGGGGTGCACCAGTAAAATAGCGGGCTTTGCCTCTGCCCCCTTTGGAGCCGCCCCCCATGGCCAATACTCAACAAATGGCGAATGCGATCCGCGCACTCGCAATGGATGCCGTTCAACAAGCCAATTCCGGCCACCCCGGCGCCCCCATGGGCATGGCCGACATGGCGGTGGCGCTGTGGGGCGAGCACCTGGCGCACAACCCGGTCAACCCGCACTGGGCCAACCGCGACCGTTTCGTGCTCAGCAACGGCCACGGCTCGATGCTGATCTACGCCCTCTTGCACCTGACGGGCTACGCCCTGCCGATCGAGGAGTTGAAGAACTTCCGTCAGCTGCACAGCAAGACCGCCGGCCACCCCGAAGTGGGCATCACCCCCGGCGTGGAGACCACCACCGGCCCGCTGGGCCAGGGCATCACCAATGCCGTGGGCATGGCGCTGGCCGAAAAGCTGCTGGCCGCCGAGTTCAACCGCGACGGCCATGCCGTGGTCGATCACCACACCTACGCCTTCCTGGGCGACGGTTGCCTGATGGAAGGCATCAGCCACGAGGCCATCGCCCTGGCCGGTGCCTGGCGCCTGGGCAAGCTCATCGCCCTGTACGACGACAACGGCATCAGCATCGACGGCCAGGTGCAGCCCTGGTTCATCGACAACACGGCGCAGCGCTTCACCGCCTGCGGCTGGAACGTGATTGGCCCCATCGACGGCCACGACGCGGCGGCCGTCTCCACCGCCATCGCCCAGGCCAAGGCCGGGCAGGACAACCGCCCGACCCTCGTCATCTGCAAGACGCACATCGGCAAGGGCAGCCCCAACCGCGCCAACACCGCCAAGGCGCACGGCGAGCCCCTGGGGGCCGAGGAAATCGCCCTGACCCGCGCGGCGCTGGGCTGGAAGAGCGCGCCGTTTGAAATCCCCAAGGCCGTGTACGCCGACTGGGACGCGAAAAAGGCCGGTGCCAAGCGCGAAGCCGATTGGGACAAAGCCTTTGCCGCCTACGCCAAGGCCCATCCCGAGCTGGCCGCCGAATTCACCCGCCGCATGGCTGGCGACCTGCCGAAAAACTTTGCCCAGGTTGCCGTCGATACCGTGGTGCAGGCGCACAGCAAGGCCGAGACCGTGGCCAGCCGCAAGGCCAGCCAGCTCGCGCTCGAAGCCTTCACCGCCGCCCTGCCCGAGTTGCTGGGCGGCAGCGCCGACCTCACGGGCTCGAACCTGACCAACACCAAGAGCACGCCCAACCTGCGCTTTGACGCCAACGGCGCAGTCGCCAAGAACGAGGCCGGCCAGGGCGGGCGCCACATCAACTACGGCGTGCGCGAGTTCGGCATGGCCGCCATCATGAACGGCGTGGCGCTGCACGGCGGCTTCATCCCCTACGGCGGCACCTTCCTCACGTTCAGCGACTACAGCCGCAACGCCATCCGCATGGCGGCGCTGATGAAGCAGCGCGTGATCCACGTCTTCACGCACGACAGCATCGGCCTGGGCGAAGACGGCCCGACGCACCAGTCGATCGAGCACATCCCCAGCCTGCGCCTGATTCCGGGCCTGGACGTGTGGCGCCCGGGCGATACCGCCGAAACCGCCGTCGCCTGGAGCGTGGCGCTGTCCAACCGCGCCATGCCGACGGCGCTGTGCCTGTCGCGCCAGAACCTGCCCTACGCGCCCAAGCGCGATTTGGGCGACATCTCGCGCGGCGCCTACGTGCTGTCCGAGCCGGCCGACGTGGGCCTGAAGAAGAAAGAGGCGCAGGCCGTCATCATTGCCACCGGCTCCGAAGTGCAGCTCGCCCTGGCAGCGCAAAAACTGCTGGCCGAGAAAAAAATCGCCGTGCGCGTGGTCTCCATGCCCAGCACCACCACCTTCGACCGCGAAAGCGTCAAGTACAAAAAGTCCGTCCTGCCCGAGGGCCTGCCGCGCATCGCCGTGGAAATGGCCTGCACCGACGGCTGGTGGAAGTACGGTTGCGCCGCTGTGGTGGGCATCGACAGCTTTGGCGAGTCGGCCCCGGCGCCGGTGCTGTTCCAGCACTTTGGCTTCACGCCCGAGAACGTGGCGGCCACGGTGCAGGCGGCAATCAAGCGCAGCAAGAAAAAGTGATTGTGTTTTTGTAACTTAGCAAGGAAGCAACTGAGATGGCTATCAAAATTGGTATCAACGGCTTCGGCCGCATTGGCCGCATGGTGTTTCGCGCCTGCGTGCAAAACTTCTCGGACATCGAAGTGGTCGGCATCAACGACCTGCTCGAACCCGACTACCTGGCCTACATGCTCAAGTACGACAGCGTGCACGGCCGCTTCAAGGGCGAGGTGGCGGTGGAGGGCAACACCCTGGTCGTCAACGGCAAGAAGATCCGCCTGACGCAAGAGCGCGACCCTGCCAACCTGAAGTGGAACGAAGTCGGCGCCGACATCGTGATCGAAGCCACCGGCCTGTTCCTGGACAAGGCCAGCGCCGAGAAGCACCTGGCCGCCGGCGCCAAGAAGGTGCTGATGTCAGCCCCCTCCAAGGACGACACGCCCATGTTCGTGTTCGGCGTGAACCACGAGAAGTACGCCGGCCAGGCCATCGTCTCCAACGCCTCGTGCACCACCAACTGCCTGGCCCCCGTGGCCAAGGTGCTCAACGACAACTGGGGCATCAAGCGCGGCCTGATGACCACCGTGCACGCCGCCACCGCCACGCAAAAAACCGTCGATGGCCCGAGCAACAAAGACTGGCGCGGTGGCCGTGGCATTCTGGAAAACATCATCCCCAGCTCCACCGGCGCGGCCAAGGCCGTGGGCGTGGTGATCCCCGAGCTGAACAAGAAGCTCACCGGCATGTCGTTCCGCGTGCCCACCTCCGACGTGTCGGTGGTGGACCTGACCGTCGAGCTGGAAAAGGAAGCCGACTACAAGGAAATCTGCGCCGCCATGAAGGCCGCCTCGCAAGGCGCCATGAAGGGCGTGCTGGGCTACACCGAAGACAAGGTGGTGGCTACCGACTTCCGGGGCGAATCGTGCACTTCGGTGTTCGACGCCGAGGCAGGTATTGCCCTGGACAAGACCTTTATCAAGGTTGTGAGCTGGTACGACAACGAGTGGGGCTACTCCAACAAGTGCCTGGAAATGGTGCGCGTGATCGCCAAGTAAGGCGCTGCCCTTGCCCCATGAAAAAAGCGCCCGAGGGCGCTTTTTTCATGGGACCGCGCAGGGCGGGCGGTTTATTGGTCGGCCGTGCGGATGGTGTCGCGGCTGTTTTTGTCCTTGAGCCGGCCCAGGTCGTTGTCGATCGCGCGGATGAGCTTGTCGATGGCGCCGGTGAAGGCATCGGCCACCTTGTCGGCATCGGCAGTGACGGTGACGGGCTGGCGGCCCGCAGGGCGGGCTTCGAGGCGGCAGCGCTTGTCGTTGGCGCCCGACTTGCCCGCGTCTTCGTCGGTCAGAAAGACCTCGATGCGGGTGACGTACTCGCGAAAGCGGGCCATGCGCTCCTGGGTTTCTGTTTGCACCCATTGCGCCAGAGATTCACCGCCTTGAATTTTGTCGTCGGTATGGACTTGCACTTGCATGGACATTTCCTCCTGTCAGGACCCCTGCGAATTGCCGGGGGACGCTGCCATCTTACCCCCGTGGCAGCGGGCTTTTGGCAAGTCGGTCTATCTCTGTTTTTTGAGGCGAAAAAATAGCTGCAGCGCTTTCCAGTCAAGCGTCTGCAGCTATTTAATTGATAGCAATCAGTGGTGGTGGCCGTGGCCGCCGTGCACGTGGCGGTGGGCAATTTCCTCGGCGCTGGCGGGGCGCAGCTCGGTCACCTTGGCGCTAAAGCGCAGCGCCTGCCCAGCCAGCGGGTGGTTGCCGTCCAGGTGCACTTCGGGGCCTTTGATTTTGACCACGCGATACGCCTGGGGCTCGCCGTCCGGGCCGGGGCCGCGCAACATGCCGCCGACCTTGACGCCGGGCGGAAAGTCGACCTTGGCAATGGTCTGCACCAGGCGCGGGTCGTGCGCGCCAAAGGCGTCTTCCACCGCCAGCTCCAGCTGCAGCGCGTGGCCCAGGCCCTGGCCTTCGAGTGCGGCTTCCACCTTCGGGAAAATGCCGTCGTAGCCGCCGTGCAGATAGGCCAGGTGACCGCCATCGAGGCGCTTGCCCTGCAGATCGGTGATTTGGTAGCTCAGGGTGACGGCCATGTCTTTGCTGATGTTCATGCCTTGCTTTCTGGGGAAAAAACGGCCTGCATTGTCCCAGAAGGCGATGGCGCCGGCGGCGGTGGCAGCTCGTCGGCGTCGGCCCCCGGGTGGCGTGCAAAACGGCGTGCCAGGGGGCCGTGCACGGGCGCGGCGTCGGCCCAGGGCCAGCCGCCAAAGCCGCTGGCACGGTAGTCGGCAATGGCCTGCTGGACTTCGTGCGGCGCGTTCATGACGAAGGGGCCGTACTGCGCCACGGGCTCGCCAATGGGCCGGCCTTGCAGCAGCAGGCATTCGAGCGGTTCGGTGCCGCTGTTGTGCAGCGGCCAGTCGGTGTGGGCGTCAAGCTCGACGGCGGCGTGCGCCGTGAGCTGCTCGGGGCCGATGTGCAGCGCGTTGCCGGCAAAAAAGTACAACATGCGCCGGGTGTGCGCGCCGGCGGCGCGCGGCAGCGTCCAGCGGGCGCCGGGGGCGAGTTGCAGCGTCCAGATGGCCAGGTCGGCGTCGGCCTGGCTGGCCCAGGATTGGGGTGGCGGCGCCAGCGGTGCATCCGCCCCGGGCAGAGCGCCGGCAACGGCACGCACCAGGGTGCGGGCGCCGGCTGCATCGACTTGTTCCAGGCGTGGAATGCGCTCGTTCCAGAGCATGGTGAAGTGCGGCGCGGCCATTTTGTTGCGCGCTGGCAGGTTGAGCCAGACCTGGAACAGCTCGATGCGGTTGGGCGCGTCGGTGCGCAGCATGGGGAACATCTCGGCGTGCTGCAGGCCGGCGCCGGTGGTGATCCATTGCACGTCACCGCCGCCAAAGCGGGCGGCCGCGCCGAGCGAGTCGCTGTGGTCGATCAGCCCCTGGCGCACCAGGGTCACGGTTTCAAAACCCCGGTGCGGGTGCACCGGAAAGCCCGGCACATGCTGGCCGTGGTACATCGAAAAACCGTCCTGGCGGCTGAAGTCGCTGCCCAGGGCGCGCCCGCCCAGGGCCGAGCGCGCCAGGCCCAGGCGGCCATCGCCGGCGGGGTAATGGTCGTCGTGGTGGGCGCAGAACAAAAACGGATCGAGCGTGGGCCAGTGCATACCGAGTGGCTGGCGCGAGAGGATGGGGATGGCAGTCATGGCCTGAATATGGGCCCGGGCGCAGCGCTTGCCAAGCCCTGGCCGGCGCAACGCACTGACCCAGCCATGGAACGCTGCTGCGCTGCTGGGAGCGCTGCTTAAAACACCACTTCCAGCCCCTGGGCCGTGACGCGCAAGGCGCTGGGCGCGTGTGGCAGGCGCTGCAGCTTGTCTTGCTCGGCGGCGCTGAGCTGGTACAGCGCCACTTCGCCCCAGGACTGCAGCGCCGCCTGCGCCAGCAGCTGCTGCAGCAGCGCCGCTGCGCCGGCGGGCAGGCCGTCGAGCTGCACCTGTTCGAGCTGCAGATCGGTGGCGTACAGGCTGTGCTCGGCACTGGCGTAGCGCAGGCCAAAGCTGAGTGTGAATTGGCCGGCGCGCGGCTGGCGCAGCAAGGGGCCCGAGAGCTCCAGCGGGCACAGCGCGGCCAGGCGGTTGGCCTCTGGCCGCAGCTGCAGCTGCGGCGCTTGCAGCCACAGCTGCCAGCCGCCAGCGAGCGCCTGGCGGCGTGGAAAACGCGGCGCCAGCGCAGCTTGCATCTGCGCCAGCGACACGGTGTAGCTGCGCCCCCCAGGGCTGCAGGCGGCGAGCCAGGGCAGGGTCAGCAGGGCGGAGAGTGCAGAGAGTGTGGTGAGGGTGTGGCGGCGTTGCATAGTGGGCGAGTGCGGGCACAAGGCGGGGTTGGGGGAGCGCCTAGGGTGACCCCCTTTTTTGTGCATGACCGCGTTTTTGCAATTTGGTCAATGGATGCAACAAGAGTGTCTATTTTGCTTTTGTGCTTGTTGCACCTTTCATGAGGAATTTATACCGTGCACAACCTCAGCAGCGTGGCGCAGGCCAATGCGCGGCGCACCATCGAGGTTTTCTTTGCCGATGATGCCGCCCTGCGCGCGCAAAAGCGCAACGAAATGCTGGCCGAGGCCGCCAAGGAGATCAAGGCGCTGATTACGGTGTCCGTCGATAAAGCCAGCACCGGTTGCTCCCAGGCTTGAGAAAGCCGGCCAGACGATGCAGGAGATCGCCGCCCAGTCCCTGGTGCGCGCCGTGGGCGTGTTCGAGCTGCCCACGCTGCTGCCGGCATTGCGTTAATTGCTATCAAAATAGTAGCTGCTAGCGCTTGCTGGACGGGCGTTAGCAGCCGATTTATGCCGCGCCAATCACCCCGCCGCCCAGGCAGACCTCGCCGTCGTAGAGCACGGCGCTCTGCCCCGGCGTCACGGCCCACTGCGGCCCGGTAAAGGCCAGCGCAAAGCCGCCCTCCTCGGGCGTGAAATGGCAGGCCGCGTCCTGCTGGCGGTAGCGGGTTTTGGCGGCGTAGGCGCCGGCGGCGGGCGCCTGGCCGGCGACCCAGCTTACGTCCTGCGCCTGCAGCTGGGGCGAGAGCAGCCAGGGGTGGTCGTGCCCCTGCACCACGACGAGGGTGTTTTTCTCCACCTCTTTGCGCGCCACGAACCAGGGCGCGTGCTCGCCGGCGCCGCGCGCGGCGCCCTTTTCCTTCACGCCGCCAATGCCCAGGCCCTGGCGCTGGCCCAGGGTGTAGAACGACAGGCCGACGTGCTGGCCGAGCTTGCGCCCCCGGTCATCGCGGATCGGGCCGGGTTCCTTGGAGATGTAGCGGTTCAAAAACTCGCGAAACGGCCGCTCGCCGATGAAGCAGATGCCGGTCGAGTCTTTTTTCTTCGCGTTCGGCAGGCCGATCTCGGCGGCGATGCGACGCACCTCGCTCTTGTGCAGCTCGCCCACGGGGAACAGCGTTTTGGACAGCTGCGCCTGGTTCAGGCGGTGCAGAAAATAGCTCTGGTCCTTGGTGGGGTCTAGCCCCTTGAGCAGCTCGAACAGGCCGCTGGCCGGGTTCTGGCGCACGCGTGCGTAGTGGCCGGTGGCGATTTTTTCCGCGCCCAGGCGCATGGCGTGGTCCAGGAAGGATTTGAACTTGATCTCGGCGTTGCACAGGATGTCGGGGTTGGGCGTGCGCCCGGCCTGGTACTCGCGCAAAAACTCGGCAAAGACGCGGTCCTTGTACTCGGCGGCGAAGTTGACGTGCTCGATCTCTATGCCGAGCACGTCGGCCACGCTGGCGGCATCCAGAAAATCCTGGCGGCTGGAGCAAAACTCGCTGTCGTCGTCATCCTCCCAGTTTTTCATGAAGATGGCGACCACCTCGTGGCCTTGCTGCTGGAGAAGATGGGCTGTGACGGCGGAGTCCACCCCACCCGACAGGCCGACGACGACGCGCTGTTTTTTCATAGGGCAGGGATTATCCCCGCCGCCCTATGCCTTTGCCGCGCGCGGGGCCGGGGCCTGCAGCACGCTGGCGTCGGTGTGGATCAGCGCCAGCGGCGCGCGCTGGCCGGCCAGGTAGTCTTCGATGCACTGCAGCAGCAGCGGGCTGCGGTGGCGCTCGCGGCAGGCGCGCAGCTCGTCGAGCGTGAGCCAGAAGGCGCGCACGATGCCGTCGTCGAGCGTGCGCCAGCCGTGGTGCGTGCCGACGCGGCCGCAAAAGGCAAAGCGCAGGTAGGTGATGTCGTCGCCGGTGCGCGTGCGCGTGAAGCGGTTGAGGTACATGCCCACCAGGCCCTGGGGCTCGAAGTCGTAGGCCGTTTCTTCGAGCACCTCGCGCACGCAGGCCTGCAGCGGCGATTCGCCCGGGTCGAGGTGCCCGGCGGGGTTGTTCAGGCGCAGGCCGTCGGCGGTTTCTTCTTCCACGATGAGAAAGCGCCCATCGTGCTCGACGATGGCGGCGACGGTGACGTTGGGTTTCCAGCGGTTGGGCATGGCGCGCATTATCGTGGCGCCGGCTGGCACGGCGATGACAGCCGGCGTCACTCTTGTTTTGATAGCTGGTTGCGTTTGCTAGCTAACGGTTTGGTGGTAATTTGTGCCTGAAAATGGCTCCAGGCAAGCGTCAGCAGCTATTGTTTTTAAGCGGACACGGTCACTTACACGGCCGCTTTACTCCGTGGTGACGGCGGTGATAAGTGCTGCCAGCACTTGCACACGGGCCTGAGCGGCATCCAAGGTGGCGCGCGGAAAATATTTTTCGTAGTAGCGGCTGTCGGTAGGGTCGCCCGGGGCGCATTTTTGCAAGGCACTTTTGCATTTCTCGGTGGCATCGGACGCCGGCTTGCCCAGAATGGCCAACAAGGTGGCTTCCACTGCCGGGGTGGACACAATGGTTGCAATGCGCTGCCCCCGCAGCCACTTGGCTTCTTCTGCCGTCAGGGCAATATCGGCGTCCAGCACGGCAATGCGCTGCTCAAAGTCGGCCATCCGAATGGCGGATTTGAGCTTGCTGATCACGCCTTGTGGCCCATGGCCATGGGCATTTTTGAGGCTGATCGACAGCCTCATGCCACGGTGGTAGTACAGCCGCTTGAGGTGCTGGACAAAGGCCTCTTCGGTCTCTCCTTCGACCACGATCAACACCGTGCGGTTGGTTTTGCGCAACTGACGTGATGCCATGTGCGCGCCTCACAGCATGGGAATGGCGCCGTAGGCGCCGGCCATGTATTTGGCATAAAAATTGTCGTCGGCACGCACGCCCTCCATGTCCGACAGGCGCCAGGCTTCGCTGCGGCAATGCGCGTTTTTTTCGACCAGCATGATCTGCCCCTTTTGGAGCAGGTTCAGGATTTCTACCGAGTGGCAGGTAAAAATCAGCTGGGCGTTATGGGGGTTGGTTTTGGGGCTGAGGAACAAATTCAGAATCGGCTCCAGCATCAAGGGGTGCAGGTCAGCCTCCAATTCATCGAACACCACTGTGCCACCTTGGGCCAGGATGGGCAGCAAACCAGCGAGCAGCACGAACGCCGCCTGCGTGCCGCTGGACTCGGCAAACATGGGCAGCTCCATTTCATTGGTGCCATCGCGGTGGATGCCAAAAGGCACCAAAACCTCCTCCTCCTGGCCATCTTTCATGGTGCGCAGGGTTTTCAGACGAATGTCCTGCAGACCGAAATCCCATTGGTTGAGCAAATGCACCATGCGGCTGTGGTGGGCCTGGCTACCCGCAAAAAATCGGGCTGCGCCCAGCACATCGGGGGCACCTTGAAATGCCTGCCGGCCCGTGGCGCCCACATTGCTGTAACGCTGGCCCAGGGTTTGCACGATGGTGTGCGCAGTCTCAATGCCAAATTGCGCCGCCATGGAGATCAGCGATGCCAGCGGCTTGACCTTTTCCGCCTGCTTCTGGGGCAGGCCGAAGTGGGGCTGCTTGATGCTTTCCGTGCCCGTTTGCGCATCCCATTCCCGCTGAAACAAGGTGCTGAACAAGCGGCTGGTCTTCAGGCGCAAAGACTCCGACAGAACGCGCTCCTGGTTCAGCGCCAGGGCGTAGCGGTAGAGCTTGCCTTGGGCTTCAAATTCCAGTTCAAAGCGGCTGACCGCATCGGCAGCCAAGGCGTGCGGCTGCACGGCGAGCCGGTGCTCGGGCTCCATGAAAAAAGACTTGCTGACAAACCAGCAGACGAAATCCAGCGCCTTGATGACATTGGTCTTGCCCGCACCATTGGCTCCCACCACTGCCAGCACATGGCTCAGGTGGCGGTCGGTGGCCGCCGATGCAAAGCTGCCATCAGTGCCGATGGCGCGAGCGCCCAACACAAAGGACACCTCCGCTTCCTCAGCAAAGGAGAAGAAATTAGAAAAATGAAGAGAGTGAAGCAAAGTTGTTACTCAAGTGTCTTTAACAAAATTTTGTTCATTATGCTTGAGTGCTATGTATTTTTCTGTGTTATTCCCGCACCATATACACCGCCTGCGGCCCGTAGCCGGCCAGGTGCAGGCGCTGCGTGGGGCAGGCCAGCGCCCGTGGCTGGTAGCCGTGGCGTGCCCAGTAGCGCTGCGCGCCCTGCACTGCCACCAGGGCGCCGTAGCGCAGGCCCTGGGCCGGCAGTGCCGCCAGCAGGGCCGGGCCCAGGCCCTGGCCGGCGCATTCGGGCAACACCGCCATGTCGTGCAGGTAGGCGGTGTCGGGCGTGGCCACGGTGTCGAAGTCGCCGTGCAGCGGCGTCACCTTGCCCTGCAGGCTGCGGTAGGCCGCGAGGTAGGCGAGTACGCGCCCGCCGGCGTCGGTGATGACTTGCGACAGGTTGGCCGGGCTTTGCAGGCGCCGGGCAAAGACGGCGTGGCCCTCCACGTACTGCGCGCCGTAGCAGGCGTGCTGCACCGCCAGCAGGCCCGGCAGATCCGCCAGCGCCAGGGCGCGCGCGGCCCACGCGCTCATGGCTGGGGCGGGGTGGGCAGGTAGTCGTCGAGCGACTGGCCTTTTTCTGCCAGCAGGGCTTGGAGCAGCGGCGCCAGGCGCCCCAGGCTCTCGTGCACCGCCTCGCGCACGGTATCGACCAGCACCTGGGTGCTGCGTTCGATTTCCACGTTCAGCTGCGCGCCCACCTGCTGCTCCTCGAACACCGTGGCGCGGCGTGTTTCGGGGATGAGCCAGACCTCGAACCAGCCCGCGTCGCGGTTGACCTCGGCCACCGTCAGGCTGGCGCCGTGGATGGCGATATAGCCCTTGGCAAACACATAGCGGCGGTGCGTCTCGGGCAGGGCCACGCGCCACACCAGGTTGTTCTCCAGTTCGCGCCGCTCGATCAAGGTGCCGGTGCAGTCCACATGGCCCGACAGCGGGTGGCCGCCGATCTCGGCGCCATCCTTGGCCGCGCGCTCGACGTTCACGTGCTGGCCCTCGCGGTACTGGCCCAGGGTGGTGATGTTCAGGCTCTGCAGCATGACGTCAAACCGCGCCTGGGTGGGCGAGACAAGCTCGGTCACCGTCAGGCACACGCCGTCGGTGGCCACGCTGGCGCCAATCGCCAGATCCTGGCAAAAGCCCTCGGGAAATTCGAGTGTGAAGGTGCGCAAACCTGCGCGGTCGTGGATGGCGGCAATGCGCGCCGTGGCTTGGACGATGCCGGTGAACATGGGCGGGTGCGGGTGGGAGTGCAAAGCGCCCGATTTTGCCACCCGCACCCCTTGCCGCCTCCGGCTCAGCGCGCGCGCAGCAGCTGCGGCACGTGCAGCAGCACCAGCTCGTTGTCGTCGGCGCGCTGCGGGTCGCGGCTGCTGCTGAAGGGCAGGTTGTTGTCGTTGCCGACGACGATGTGCTCGCCATCGACCACGTCCACGTTCTCGATGGTGAAGAACGGCAAGGCCAGCACGCCGTCCGTGAGCGGCTTGCGCGCCAGGTGCTGCGGGTCCTGGATCTTCATCAGGTCGATGTAGGCGATCTTGCGCACCGCGCCGCCGGCGTTGGCGTCCGACAGCTGCACCTTGTAGATGCGTTTGAACTGGGCCAGGTCGTGAAAGCAGTCCGCGCGTTTTTCGCCCGCCGGACAGGCGCGGTCGGCCGTGCCCTCGCCGTTGTCGCGCTCGATGATGAGGCCGGTGTCGGCGTCGATCATGTTGAAGTCGCCAATGGCGTGGTGCGCCGCCTCCAGCGGGTACTTCCAGTGCCGGCCGGTCCATTTTTTGGCCGGCACGTCGAATTCGAGCACGCGCAGGTAGGGCTTGCCGTCGAGGTTTTCGTATGCCTGGGCCTGCTCGTCCCACAGCGCGCCTTCGAGCAGCGCGTACAGCTTGCTGCCGTCCTGGCTTGCGGCCATGCCTTCAAAACCCTTGGAGCGCTTGGCCTGGAAGGAGGCCATCTTGGCGTCGGGCGCGCCGGGCGTGGTCAGGGCCGGGTGGTCGGGCGAGCGCACGGGCTTGCCGTCCACCAGGGTGTCGAACACGGCCAGCACCTTGCCGTTCAGGTCGGCCTGGATGAGGAAGGGGCCGAACTCGTCACCGACCCACAGCGAGCCGCCGGCGAACTGAAAGCTCTCGGGGTCGAAGTCGGCGCCCGTCAGGTAGCGCTGCGCGGTGCCTTCGTGGACGATGTGAAACGGTACTTTCTTGTCCGGGTCGTGCAGGAACACGGTCTGCAGGCGCTCGAATTTCCCGCTCTTGAAGTCCACTTGGTAGTGGTTCAGGTAGAGCATGAAATCGGGCGAGTTGGCCTTGGTGCCGGCGCCGTTGTCGGTCAGCACCCAGTAGCTGCCATCGGCCATGTGCTTGATGCCCGAATGGCCCTGCAGCGGCTGGCCGGCCAGCGGCAGGCCGATGCCGGTGGGGCGCCCGCCGGAGAGGCCGGGCACGCTGCCCAGGCGCTCGGCGCGTGCGCCGGTGGTGAACTTGCCGGCGTGGCGCAGATCGGCTGGGGCATCGGCGGGTGCGGCGATGAGGCTGAGCGCTGGCAGCACGGCGTGGCCGGCGAGGGTGGCGCGGTACTCGGTTTGGGCCGCAGCGGGCAGCGCCCAGACGGTGGCGGTGATGGCGAGAAGGGCGAGCACGCGTGGGCCGGCGTGCGAGAGGGAGAGCGGGTGCATGGAAGGTCAGGCAGATGCAGGAAACAAACCACGCAGCTTGCGACCTGGGTGTGACTGCGCCATGACAGCCCAGCCACGTTCTCAGGCCGCCGGCAGTACCAGCACCAGCCGCGCCCCGCCCAGGGGTGCATCCTGCACTTCGATGCTGCCGCCGTAGGCTTGCACCAGGTTGCGCACGATGTCCAGGCCCAGGCCGCTGCCGGGGCGTTCTTCGTCGAGCTGCACGCCGCGCGCGAACATGTGCTGGCGCTGCGCCGGGGCGATGCCGGGGCCGTCGTCGTCGATGGTGAAATGCAGCTGCGCGCCCGTGGGCTGCACGTCGATTTGTACGTCGATCTGCACCTGGCGGCGCGCCCATTTGCCGGCGTTGTCCAGCAGATTGCCCAGCAGCTCGTACAGGTCCTGGCCCTCGCCGCGAAAGCGCCAGTCGCGGGCGCGCTCGGGCAGGCCCTCGGCCAGGGCAAAGTCGATGTGGCTGTGCAGCCGCGCCATGGTGCGCAGCAGCGCCTCGATGGGTTCGAGCACCGGCGTTGCCAGGCCGCTGGCGTGCACGGCGGCGGCGCGCGCGTGCGCCAGGTGCCAATCGACCTGGCGCTGCGCCAGCGCCACTTGTTCGTGCACCAGGGTGGGCAGGGGGCCGCTGTGCTGCGCGGCAGCGTTGGCCAAGATGGTCAGCGGCGTGTGCAGGGCGTGCGCCAGGTTGCCGGCCTGGGTGCGCGCGCGCTGCACCATGGCGGCGTTTTCTTGCAGCACGTGGTTGAGTTCGGCCACCAGCGGTTGCAGCTCTTGCGGGTACTGGCCTTTGAGCTGCTGCGCCTGGCCGCCGCGCAGTGCGGCCAGGCCCTGGCGCAACGGGCGCAGTGGGCGCAGCAAGAGCTGCAGTTGCAGCGCTGCCGCCAGCGCCAGGCTGACGGCGAGCAGCCCCAGGGTAATGAGCAGTTGGTGTGTAAAGCGCTGCAGCGGCTCGGTCAGCAACGCCTCGTCGCCGGCCACCACCAGGCGCAGCGGCGGGGCGCCATCGTCGGGCAATTGCAGGGTGCGCGCCACGGCCAGCAGTGCGTGGCCCTGGGCGTCTTGCAGCTGCAGGCGGCGGTAGCCCTGCGCCGGGTAGGGGCCGGGCAGGGGCGGCAGCGCCAGCGCCTCGTCCCACAGCGAGCGCGAGTGGGCCAGGGCCGTGGCGGGCGCGGTGGCGGTTTGGATTTGCCAGTACAGGCCCGACAGCGGCTCTTCAAAGCGCCCGTCGGTGCTGGTGTGCGCCACCTGCAGTCGGCCATCGGCCCAGTCGAGCGCGCCGCTGAGGTGGTCGAGCTGCACCCGCAGCTGCTCCTCGAGCTGCTGCGAGATATGGTCTCGAAACAGGGTGCGCAGACCCCAGCCGGTCAGTGCCAGCGACAACAGCAGCCACACCAGGGTGCCGCTGAGCAGGCGCAGGCGCAGGGAGGCGGGCGGCTTCATGGGCATTGCGGCTCCATCAGCCGGTAGCCCAGGCCGCGCACGGTGTCGATGCAGCCCTCGGGCAGCTTCTTGCGCAGGCGGGCGATGAAGACTTCGATGGTGTTGGAGTCGCGCTCGCTGTCGTCGGGGTACAGGTGCTCGGCCAGCGCCGTGCGCGAGAGCACCTCGCCCTTGCGCTGCATGAGGTGCGACAGCAGCTTGAATTCGTGGCTGGTGAGCGCCAGCGGCTGGCCGTCGAGCAGCGCCCGCGCCTGGCGCGTGTCGAGCACGATGGGGCCGCAGTGCCACTCGGCGCTGGCGTGCTCGGACAGGCGGCGCAGCAGTGCGCGTAGGCGCGCCAGCAGCTCTTCCATGTGAAACGGTTTGGCCAGGTAGTCGTCGGCGCCGGCGTCCATGCCGGCGACTTTTTCCTGCCAGCTGCTGCGCGCCGTCAGCACCAGCACCGGCATGGTGCGCCCGCCAGCGCGCCAGCGGCGCAGCACGCTCAGGCCGTCGAGCAGGGGCAGGCCCAGGTCGAGCACTACGGCGTCAAAGTCCTGCACTTCGCCCAGGTAGTGGCCCTCGCGGCCCTCACTGGCCTGCTCCACCGTGTGTCCGGCGTCGGCAATCGCCTGCACCAGCTGGGCGCGCAGGGTGGGCTCATCTTCCACCACCAGGATACGCATCGTCCTTCCTTTCTGCCCGGTTGGGCTTGCGCCGGATGTGCAGCACTTTGCCATCGACGGCATCGACCCGGAGTTTGACCAGCTGGCCGTCGTTTTGCAGCAGGCGGATGTCGTAAACAAAACGGTCGTCGTCGCTTTCGAACTCGATCTTGAGCACCTGGCCGCCGTAGTCGCGCTCCACGCCATCGAGCACCTGGCGCAGCGGCAGTACGCGGCCTTGCTGCAGCGCCTGGCGCGCGCGCTCGTGGTCGTGGCGCGCTCCATGGTCGGCCCACGCGGGCAGGGTGAAAACGCTGGCAAGCAGGGCCAGGGCGGTGCGGCGGGGGGGGTGGGGGGCTGTCATGGCAACGATTGCACACCGGGGCAGCTGAACCGGGGCTGAACGGCGCCTTCAGCATACGTTCAGCAAGGCGTGCCGACAATCGTGGCCACGACTTGAGAAGGAAGAGTTCCATGCGGATCAAACTTGCCCTGGCCCTGTGGCTGCTCGCCCTGAGCGCCGCCTGGTGGGCCACCCTGCCCCCGGACATGGCGCTGCTGCCGCTGATCGACGCCCAAGGCGCGGCCAGCGGCCTGTGGCGCCTGCGCGAGCAGGCCATCGTGCTCAGCGGCCTGTACAGCGTCGGGTTGATGAGCCTCATCATGCTGCTGGCGCTGCGCCTGCCCCTCATCGAGCGCCCGCTCGGCGGCATGGACCAGGTCTACCGCCTGCACAAATGGGCCGGCATCGGCGCCGGCCTCACGGCCGTGCTGCACTGGGGGCTCAAGGAAGGTGGCGGCCTCATCAAAACCCTGTGGGGCCGCGCCGGCAAGCCGCCGCATGAGGCCGTATTGCCCTGGCTGAGCGACGCGCGCGGCCTGGCCAAGGACCTGGGCGAATGGGGCTTTTACCTGCTGCTGGTGCTGCTGGCCGTGACCCTCATCCACCGCCTGCTGGCCTACCGCCCCTGGCGCGTGTCGCACCGCGCCATGGCCGTGCTGTACCTGGTGTTCGTGTTCCACACCCTGGCGCTGCTGCCGCTGCACTTCTGGGCCCCGCCCCTGGGCTGGCTCATGGGCGGCCTGCTGGCCCTGGGCAGCCTGGCGGCGCTGGCCTCCCTCGTGGGCGTGATCGGCCTGCGCCGGCGCCATGCGGCGCGCATCCACAGCGTGCAGCGCCTGGGTGCGGATGCGGATGCGGATGCGCCGCTGGAAGTGGTCTGCGCCCTGCCGCCCTCCTGGCCGGGGCACCGCGCCGGACAGTTTGCCTTCGTGCGCTTTGAGCGGGCCGAGGGCGCGCACCCCTTCACCATCGCCAGCGCCCCGGGCGCCCTGGGCTGCGACGCCGACGACGCGCCGCTGCTGCGCCTGGTCATCAAGCCGCTGGGCGACTACACCCAGGTGCTGCACCAGCGCCTGCGCGCTGGCCAGGCGCTGGACATCGAAGGCCCCTACGGCCACTTCGACGGCCAGGGCCAGGCCCAGCGCCAGCAGGTGTGGGTGGCTGCCGGCGTTGGCGTGACGCCCTTCATTGCCCTGCTCGAAGCGCGCCAACCCGGCGCCCCTGCCCCCATCGAGCCCGCGCAACCCGTGCACATGCACTACTGCACGCGCAACGCCGCCCGCGATCCACTGTTGGATCGCCTGCGCACCCTGTGCGCCCAGGCCGAGCCGCCGGTGGCGCTGACGGTGCACGACGACGCCCAGGGCCAGCGCCTGCGGCCCCAGGACCTGGAGCAGCAAGGGCAGGCCATCGACCTGTGGTTCTGCGGCCCGCAGGGCCTGGGCGATGCGCTCGCCGCCCACACCCGCCGCGCGCCCTGGCGCCTGCACCGGGAGTTGTTTGCGATGCGGTGAGGGGGCCAATCGGGGTATGGGACGGTTTTGCGTTATCGCAAAAAATACGTAGAAACGCGCACATACAATCGCAAACGCATTTTTTTACAACCAAGGAATTTTCATGCGTTTGGTTCTGACTCTGGTGGCCTCGGCTGCAGTTTTGGCTGCCTGTGGTGGCGGTGGTGATAGCGGCAACAGCAACAATGCGGGGGTAATTCCTCTAACTCGATCGCGCCAGCCGTGGTTTTGACCAAGGACAACTATGTGGAAGTGGCGCAAGAGGGCCTGACGTCGCAAGCCTTTTTGCTGAAAAATTCTTCCCTGCCTATGGGTGGCGCAAACAATCAAACCGAACGCTTGGCGCAAATTGGGCAAGACTTCCTGCCCTCGGCGCAGACCCGGTTTGGCAAGGCATCGTCGATGGCTGTTAAGTCGGTGCAATCCGAGTCTATGCCTTGTGATGGCGGTGGCTCCATGACGATTACTGCCAATGACCGCAACGGCAACCAGCTGCTCGATAGTGGCGATGCTCTGACTTTTACTGCCAACCAGTGCCGTGAAAACGGCGTACTCCTGAGTGGCAGTTTGGTCATTACTGTCCAGCGCTTGCAAGGGAACCTGGATAGTTACCCGTATGCCTTGGACGCCACTGTGAGCTACCAGCAGCTCACCGCCTCCTCGGGCCAGGAGCAGATCGTTGGCAACGGTGATGTGACGTTGAGCGTGGATGCGCGCAACTACAACATCCAGAACCTGTCCCTGAAGACTTCGCAGTTTTCTGCCGCTTACCGCCGTGGCACGCAGAGCTTTACGCAAACGCTGCAAAACTACGAAGCTTCTTTGAAGGAAACCAGCAGCACGGATACCACGGCGGTTAATGGCACCGTCACCAGCACCGGGTTTGGCACGCAATCGGTGAAGGTGCAGACGCTGACGCCGTTTGTCAGAAGCTCCGGCGCTTATCCCTCTTCTGGTCAGGCGCTGTTTACTGGCGCCAACAAAGCCACTGTGCGTGCTACAGCACTGGATTCGACCCGTGTGAAGATCGAACTCGACGCCGATGGTGACGGCGTGTACGAACTCAACACGACCAAGCTCTGGCGCGAGCTTTGATCCGTTAATCCGCCGCCGCCCCCCACACCTGTGCCTGCAGCGCCTGCGGCAGCTCCTGCGCCAGCGCCTGTTCCTCGCGCGCGTGGTGGTGTTCGAGCACGTGGCGCAGGGCGTGGGCGGCGTCGAGCAGCGTCAGCACCATCTCGCGGCGCGCTGGCTCATCGTGGGGCGGGGACTGTACGGCGGCCTGCAGGCGTGCCTGGTATTCCTCGGCCAGCAGCGTGATGCGCTCGTGTTCGAGCAAATAGACGCGCGCCGCCCAGCGCGCCTGCGCCGGCACGTGGGGCAGCAGGCGGGTGTTCTCGATCTCGATATGGGCGGCAATGCCGGCTTGCCAGGCGGCAAAGTGCTGCTGCGCGGCGGCAAAGTCGCCGCCCACCAGGTCGAGCAGGTGGGTGTGCAGCAGCGCGTCCAGGCGTGCGTGTTGCTGTTCAAAGTAGGGGGTGCAAGAAGACATGGGTGCAGCTTATACCGCCGCCGCCCAGGCGCCGGCGCTGTGGCCGCGTGTGAAGGCTTCCTCGAACACCGAGTAGCCCGACCAGTCGGCGTGCGCAAACGCCAGACGGGCCGTGCGCGGCGTGGCAGCGGGCCGCACGCGCTCTCCATTTAATAGCGCGTAGCGCTTGCTGGATAAGCCCTGCAGCCCGATTTGGCTTAAAACCACCTGCGCCCCCGGCAGCGGGATGGCCATGGCGTGGCCGTAGCGTGTGAGCGCCATGCGCGTGGCGCGGGTGTGGATGTCGGGGTGCGGCCCGGCCAGGCTGGCGAGGATGGTTTTTTGCCAATGCGTCCAGGGCTGCTGCGCCAGCGCCTGGCGCCCCCCGGGCACATCGCCCAGCGCCTGGTAGTAGGTCAGCACCGTGGGGCCGGCCAGCTGCGCGCCCACGTTCAGGCGCTGGTGGCCGGCGTCCACATAGCCCAGGCCGCCGGGGTTGGCGTCCTGGTAGAGCACGTTGTCCCAGGCCGGGGCGGCGCCGGGGCGGTCTTGCAGCGGACGGTCGAGGTAGATGTTGGCCACCAGCCAGGGCGCCCAGTCCAGCTGCTGCGCCGCCTGGCGCACAAACGGGGGCAGCGGCTGCAGCAGCCGCGCCGCCACGAACAGCGGCAGGGCGACGATGGCGCGCGGCGCCTGCCAGCGCTCGACCTGCTGGCGCGCGTGCACGTAGCCGTCCACGACCACGCCGTGGCGTTCTTCGGCAATGCGCAGCACGCTCACGCCGGTGCACAGGCGCGCGCCCAGCGGCGCGGCCAGGCGCTGCGCCAGCCAGCCGTTGCCCTCGGGCCAGGTGAGCACGGCCTCGCGCACGGCGTCGGCGGCCGCTTCGTCCGGGGCGTGAAAGCCGTGGCGGCTGGCAAAGTAGTGGATGCCGGCCCAGGCCGAGACGCGCGCGCTGCCGGCGCCAAAGTCGTCGCGGCAGCAGTAGTCCAGGTACCAGCGCAGGTGGGCGTCGTCCAGCCCCTGCTGCTGTAGCCAATCATCAAAAATGAGAGCATCCAGCGCTTGATGGGCGGGCGCTAGCGGCTTGTTTGCCTGCCATCCGTGCAGCGTCGGCAGGGTGAACGGCGCGGCCTGCGCCAGGGTCTGCACCAGGCGCGCGAACTGGCGGTACTGGGCCCGGGTGCGTGCGCCCACGCCGTCAACGGGCAGCAGGCCCTCGTGCCAGGCGCCCTGCCAGTACAGGCGCTCTTGCGGGCTGTGGCACAGGTGGCGCTCGTCGTACTGCCAGCGCCCGGCCACGCGCTGGCGCAGGCCGAGTTCTTCGAGCAGGTCTTGCACCTCCAGCGCCGCCGCACCGGGCAGCGGCAGGTAATGCGCGCCGCGCGGGCAGGGCAGGCCGGCGAGCTGTGTGCCCCGGCTGTTGCCGCCGGCCTGGTCTTCGAGTTCGAGCAGGGCAAAGTCCTCCACCCCGGCCAGGCGCAGCGCGCGCGCCGCTGCCAGGCCGGCGACGCCGGCGCCGGCAATCAGCACGGCGCAGCGGTGCGTGCTGGCGGGCGCCGGCAGCAGCCCCCCCGCCAGCAGGTCGCGCGCTTGGTGGCCGCGTGCGATGTCGATGCCGGCAAAGCCGCCGGGCAGGGGCGGCGCGGGCGCCGGGCAGCCGCCCAGGGCCAGGGTGCTGGCGGCGGCGGCGCTGGTGTGCAGGAAGTGGCGGCGGTGCATGGCAGGGGCGTTTGTACCAGTGCCGCGCCTGGGGTGGGCGTTTATTCCGTGTAGTCCAGCGCGGGCCGCGCGGCGCTGGTGGTTTGGAGCTGTTCACGCCGCAGTTGCACGGCGTCGGTTTCGGCGTGGGTTTTGTCCTGGCTGGAGAGGCGGAACACCCGGATGTTGTCGCGCGCAGCTGCGGCCTGGGCATCCATGGACTGGGCCGATTGCGCCAGCTCCAGCACCAGGGCGGCGTTTTGCTGCGTGATGCTGTCCATGTGCTGCACGGCCTCGCTCACCTGGCGCACGCCCAGCGCCTGCTCGCGCGCGGCATGGTCGATCTGTTCGAGCACGCTGCCGACCTGCTGCACCGAGGCCATGGCCTCGTCCATGCGCTCGCGTGCTTCGCCGGCACGCGCGCCGCCGACGGCCACGCGCTGCTGCGACTCGGCGATCAGGTCGCGGATTTCCTTGGCCAGGGTGGTGGTGCGCTGCGCCAGGGCGCGCACCTCGGTGGCGACGACGGCAAAGCCGCGCCCCTGCTCGCCCGCGCGTGCCGCCTCCACGGCGGCGTTCAGCGCCAGGATGTTGGTCTGGAAGGCCACGCCCTCGATGTTTTGCGTGATGTCGCCGATGCGCCGCGACGACTCGGCTATCTCCTGCATGGTGCCGGCCATGCTGCGCACCGCCTCCTGGCTGCGCGCGGCGGTGTCTTGCGTGCTGCGCGCCAGCTGCACGCCGTTGGCGGCGAGCTCCGAGGTTTGTTGCACCGTGCCGTTGATCTGGTCCATGGCGGCGGCGGTCTGCTCCAGGCTGCTGGCCTGGGTCTCGGTCCGTGCCGCCATGTCCTGGCTGCTGTCGGCGATGCGGTGCGCCGTGGCCTGCAGGTACTGCAGGTCGTCGCGCACGTCGCCCATCACGGTGCGGATCGACAGGCCGAGCTGCGCGATCGGCAGCAGCAAGGTGCGCTCCATGCCGCGAGCGGGCACGTCGATGAATTGCGACAGGTCGCCGCTGGCCAGCTGGCGCGCCTCTTGGGCCACGGTGTGTACGAGTTGCTGGCGCCGCCGGGCCAGCCAGGCACCGCTGGCCAGGGCGGCGGCGAGTGCCAGTGGTGCCACCTGCCAGGCTGGCTGCCCAGTGACTGCCAGCGCCAGCGGCAGGGCGCTGGCAGCGGCAATGGACAGCCCGTTGCGCAGCCACAGTGGCAAGCGCAGGGCCTGCTGCACGCGCCCCATGAGGTCACGGCGCAGGACGGTGCCGCGCTGCAGGACGTGCACCCGCCGCCCGGCCTCGGCCTCGTTGCGCATACGCTGGTAGAGCTGTTCGGCCTGGCGCACCTCGGCTTCGCTGGGGCGGGTGCGCACCGAGAGGTAGCCGACGATGCGCTCGCCGTTGCGCATCGGTGTGGCGTTGGCGCGCACCCAGTAGTGGTCGCCGTTTTGGCGCCGGTTTTTGATGATGCCGCTCCAGAGCTTGCCGTTTTGCACCGTGTCCCAGAAGTCGCGGAACGCTTCCTCGGGCATGTCAGGGTGGCGCAGCAGGTTGTGCGGCTGGCCCAGAAGTTCGTCCTGGGTGTAGCCCGAGACGTCGATGAAATCGGTGTTGCAGTAGGTGATGCGGCCCTTGGTGTCGGTGATCGAGATCAGCGTCTGGTGGGCGGGAAAGTCGTAGTGACGCTGGGAAACAGGGAGATTGCGGCGCATGGTCAGGGCCTGGGATCCTCGGCCATCCTCCATGGGGAGGGCGGCGCTATGCAAGAAAGCGCCGGAGATTATGCGTTTTGCGATGGACGTGCATTCCCTGCGGGTTTGCGGTTTCAGTGCAACCGCCCCCATTCGCGCTCGTAGGTGTAAACCAGAGTCTGGTTGGACAGGCGGTTGACCTCGGTGGGCACGCGCGCCATGTCGGGCGGAAAGTGCAGCAGCTGCGCCAGCGTGTCCGGGTCGAGAAAGCGCAGCCCCGGCGGCAGCTGTGCCGGCGGTTGCCAGGGGCGGTGGCTGGCGAGCACGAAGCCCCATTCGCCAAAGCTCGGTACGTGGGTGTGGTAGGGCGTGGTGCGCAGGCCCACGGCTTCCAGGGTGCTGACCACGGTCCAGAAGCTGCTGCGCGCGATCAGCGGCGAAGTGCTCTGGATGACGGCGTAGCCGCTGGCGGCCAGGTGCTCGTCGAGCAGGGCGTAGAAGCTGGTGGAGTAGAGCTTGCCGATGGCGAAGTTGGTCGGGTCGGGAAAATCGACCACGATGACGTCGAACACCTCGCGCGTCTCCTGCAGCCACTGGAAGGCGTCGGCGTTGTGGATGTGCAGCTTGGGGCTGCGCAGGGCGTCGGCGTTCAGGCGCCGCAGCGCCGGATCATTGGCAAAGAGCGCGGTCATGGCCGGGTCGAGCTCGACCAGCGTCACCGATTCCACCGATGGGTATTTGAGGATTTCGCGCACCGCCATGCCGTCGCCGCCGCCGAGCACGGCGACTTTTTTCGGCGCTCCGTGCGCTGCCATGGCGGGGTGCACCAGGGCCTCGTGGTAGCGGTATTCGTCGCTTTCGGCAAACTGCAAATTGCCGTTGAGGTACAGCCGCAGCCCCTGGCGGCTCTGGGTGACGACGATGCGCTGGTAGGGCGTGCTGCGGGCGCTGACGATGGGGGTTTGGTAGAAGCGCTCCTCCGCCAGCTGCGTGATGTGGTCGGCCGCGCCCATGCCCGCGCCCAGCAGCAGCAGCACCAGGGCGCTGGCCAGCGCGTGCGCACGCCAGCGGCGCAGCTCATGGCGAAACAGCCACAGCGCCCAGACGGCGACGAGCGCGTTCAAGAGGCCAAACAGCAGCCCGGTGCGAATGAGCCCGAGCTGCGGCACCAGCAGCAGCGGAAACGCCAGCGAGACGGCGAGCGCGCCCAGGTAGTCGAAGGTCAGCACCTGGCTGACCAGGTCTTTGAGCTGGACGTTGCGCTTCAAGATGCGCATGACCAGCGGAATCTCCAGCCCGACGAGCGTGCCCACCAGCAGCACCAGGCCGTAGAGCAGCGGCCTGAAGACGCCCGGGGCGTAGGCGTTTGCTATAAAAAGCGTAGCTGGTAGCGCGCCCCCAATAAGGGCTACAAGCAGTTCTATGCGTAAAAAATGGGCCGCCAGCTGGCGCTCCAGGTAGCGCGAGAGCCACGAGCCTATGCCCATGGCGAACAGGTAGGTGCCGATGACGGTGGAGAACTGCAGGATCGAGTCGCCCAGCAGGTACGAGGCCAGCGCCCCCGCCGCCAGCTCGTACAGCAGGCCGCAGGCGGCGATGACGAAGACGCTCGCGAGCAGCGCCAGGGCGTTGGCGGGGGGGCGGGGCGGGGCGCTCATGGGTGCCGTAGCGCCCTCTTCAATGGATGGCTGCGGCAACGATGATGCTGATGCCCAGGCACATGGCGGCGACGACCAGGGCCAGGGCCTGGTTTTGTTTTTCGACAATTTCGCGCCACAGGTCGTAGGGCGTGATTTTGTCCACGATGATGAAGCACAGCCAGAACATCACTACGCCGATGAGGGCGTAGGCGATGGAGCCGAGGAAGGCGCTGGGTTCGAGCCATTCGAGTTTCATGGTGCTGCCCTTTCGAGTGCTGCAATTATTTGTGGCTGCCGCCGCTGGAGTAACCGCCGAACGAGCCGCCGGAGCTGCGCGTGTAGTTGCTGCCCCCGCCCGAGCAGTCGCTCAGGAGGATGAGCAAGATGAGCAGGACAACGGCGATCAGGATGACGCTGGCGCAGCCCGTGCCTTTGCTGGCGATGAAGGGGCCGACGTCACCCCGGGCGAGCAGTTCTTTTTTCTGCTCCAGGCCAAAGGCGCGCGCCACGGTCTCGGCGCTGAGTTTGTCGCCGCAGGACCAGGTCAGCTCCTGCGGGCTTTGTTCGAGTGAGAGCAGGCCCTTGGCGTTGGCAAAGTCGCGGTTGGCGGTTTGCTGCCCGCGCGCCACGGGCCAGTAGAACTCGCCGAGCACGTAGGTGGTTTCGGCCTGGTAGCTGTATTGGAGTTGGTATTTTTGCCCCAGGTAGGTGGCGCTTTGGCCGTTGCTGGCGAGCTGCGGCGCGCCCGTGGTGGGGCGCACCAGGCTCCAGCCGTCTTCGGCGTCCACCAAGAAGGCAAAGCCGCGCTTTTGGTTGTAGAGCAGGTATTCGGACCAGCCGAAATGCTCGTCGTCGCCAGCGGCCACGCCCATGCGGTGCTGAAAGCCCACCACCTGCCAGTGCACGCCCTGCAGCTGGCCCTTGCTGCCCAGCGCAATGAGTGGCTGCACCGGCTCGTCCTGCACGGCGGCGCGCAGCTCGCCGCCTATGCCCTGGCTGAGGTCGATCAGGCTGTTGCACGACGGGCAGGTGCAGCTTTTGGTGCTCGCCAGCTCCAGCGTGACCGGGGCGCCGCAGTGCGGGCAGTTGAACTGGCGCCCGGCTTCGTCTTTGGCCGATTCGCTTTTCAGGCCCTGCAGCTGCAGGTCTTCAAGGCGCACGGCGCGTCCGCGCTCGACCTGTGGCGGCTGCTGGCCGTAGTCGATGCTGAGCACCTCGCCGCTGCTGCTGCGCAGCTCCACCAGGTCAAAAGGCTGGCCCAGGGGCGGCAGCTTGGGCAGCTCGCCCTGCGCCGCCAGCAGCTGCACCGGGCCGCTGAAGCTGACGCTGTACGGCTGGCCGTTGATGGCGGTGCTGCTGCCGACGCGAAAGCGCGCCGCCTCGGGCAGGGCGCGCCCGGGGTCGGAGGGGCGGGTGAAGACGTAGCTGCCGTTGTCCTCGCCCAGCGTGGCGCGGCTGCCGTCTTCAAGGTAGGCGACCCACTCCGTCCAGCGCCCGGCAGCGCTTTGGAACTGCAGGCGCCCGATCAGCGTGAAGGCCAGCGCCTTGCCGTCGAGCGCCATGCGCCCGCTGGCCATGAGCTGCAGCGGGCTGTGGTCGTCAAACAGCTCGGCCATCTTGCCGATGCGCGCGAGCACCTCGCCCTGGCGCACCACGGTGCTCTGGCAATAGCTGCAAACGGCGTGCGTGGATTGCGCGCTGCAAAACTCCACCGGCGCGCCACAGCCTGGGCAGGGTGCGCGGTAGTGGCGCTGGGGGGCGCTGGGGGACATTTTTTAAGGGTGTTTTTGGCCTCTGGCGCTTATTCAGTAAGCGCTAGCAGCTATCAAAATAATAGCTTACACCAGCTTCTTGAGCAGCTCGGCTTTCTTGGCGTCGAACTCCTCGGCGGTGAGGATGCCCTTGGCCTTGAGCTCGGCGAGCTTCTCCAGCGTGGCCATCACCTCTTCGGGCTTGACGCCCACCGGCGCTGCGGGCGCAGCTGCCTGCGCGGGCGCGGCGCCCGGGGCCACGCCCTGCAGCCCGGCTTGCAGGTTTTGCGCCAGCACCTGGCCCATGGCCAGGCCCGCGCCCAGGCCCATGGCGTCGCCGGCAATGCCGCCGCCGCCCTGGCCTACGCCGGCAGCCATTTGCGGGATGGCCTGCGCCGTCTGGTACTGCATGAATTTGCCCATGTCGCCGCCGACCATGCCCATGCCGATTTTTTGGTCGAGGATTTTTTGCAGCTCCTCGGGCAGCGACAGGTTTTGCAGCGTCAAGGCTTCGAGCTGCAGGCCGATCTTGGCAAAGGCGGGCTGCAGCTCTTTGTTGAGCGCGTCGGCAAACATCTGCTGGTTGGCCGCCAGGTCGAGGAAGGCGACGCCGCTGCCGGCAATGGCGTTGCTGATGTTTTGCAGCACCAGGCCGCGCAGCTGGCCGTCGAGGTCGGACGCGGGGTAGCTCTCGCGCGTGCCCGAGATCTCGGTGTGGAACAGCTTGGGGTCGGCCACGCGGTAGGCGTAGTTGCCAAAGGCGCGCAGGCGCACGGCGCCGAAGTCGGCGTCGCGGATGGTGATGGGCTGGGGCGTGCCCCACTTCTGGTCGATCTGCTGGCGCGTGCTGAAGAAATACACGTCGCTCTTGAAGGGCGACTGGAACAGCTTGTCCCAGTTCTTCAGGTAGGTCAGCACCGGCAGCGTCTGCGTGGTCAGCTTGTAGGTGCCGGGGCCGAAGACGTCGGCCACCTGGCCCTCGTTGACGAACACCGCCATCTGCGAGGCGCGCACCACCAGCTGGCCGCCGTTCTGGATTTCCATGTCCCGCATGGGGTAGCGCCAGGCGAGGGTGCCGTCGCCCTCCTCCGTCCATTCGAGGATGTCGATGAACTGCTTCTTGATGAAATCCATCAGGGCCATGGTCGCGCTCCTAGGAGGGGAGGAAAAGGAAGGTGCCATCATAGCGGCGCCGTTTTGCGCGTCTGGCGTCGCACCTATCGGGGTGGTAGAAACAATGAATGGGTCGAATCAAACAAGAATGATTATCATTTGCTGCATCAACCACGCCCCGGAGACTGCCATGACTGCCCTGCGCACCGCCGCCCGCCAGAACGTGCACACGCTGATGAAAACCGGCAGCTACTACGTCATCCACGTCTGCGTTGCCGCTTTGGTGGCCTACGCCGTCACTGGCAACCTGGTGGCCTCTCTCACACTGAGCCTGCTGGAGCCTACGGTGCAGGCTGTGGCCTTTTTTTTCCATGAGAAGGCCTGGGAGCGTTCAGGCGTGCAAGTCCAGCAAACTGCCGAGCATTGACTGCGTGCTGCGCAGCACCAGCGCATTGGCCTTGAAGGCGTAGCTGGCGGCGATCTGCTCGACCGCCTCGCCTTCGAGCGCCACCCCGGCCTGCGGGGCCTGCGCGATGTGTGCCTGCACGCCCCCGGGTGCAGCAGCGGCCTGTTGCTGCACCTGCTGGCGGTGAAAGCCGGGCGTGTTCAGATTGGCGGTGTTGTGCGCGCTGCTCTCCAGGCGCAGCTGGGCGGCGTGCATTCCAGAGGCGGCGATGGCGAGGACGGAGGACATGCGCCATGGTAGCGCTGGGGTCGTCCGGCTTCAAGCCGGCCAGCCCCATCTGGCGAAGGATGATTTTGTGATGTGAAAACAAATTTCACCGCTTTGCGCCACAATGGCAGGCTCGCGATACTGCCCGATACAGTCTTTTGGCCGCGTGGAGACTTGCACCATGACGAACACCCCTACCCCCCCCGCCCAACCCGACAAGCGCGCCTTGCTGCGCCAGGCCGCGCTCGAATACCACGAGTTTCCCAAGCCCGGAAAGGTCGCCATTGCCGCCACCAAGCAGATGGTGAACCAGCACGACCTGGCGCTGGCCTACTCGCCCGGCGTGGCCGCGCCCTGCGAGGAAATCGTCAAAGACCCGGCAGCGGCCTTCAAGTACACCGCGCGCGGCAACCTGGTGGGCGTCGTCACCAACGGCACGGCGGTGCTCGGCCTGGGCGACATCGGCCCCCTGGCGGGCAAGCCGGTGATGGAGGGCAAGGGCGTGCTGTTCAAGAAGTTCTCCGGCATCGACGTCTTCGACATCGAGATCGACGAGAAAGACCCGGACAAGCTGGTTGAGATCATCGCCAGCCTGGAGCCGACCTTTGGCGGCATCAACCTCGAAGACATCAAGGCGCCGGACTGCTTCTACATCGAACGCAAGCTGCGCGAGCGCATGAAGATTCCGGTCTTCCACGACGACCAGCACGGCACGGCCATCGTCGTCGGCGCGGCCATTTTGAACGGCCTGAAGGTGGCGGGCAAAGATATTCAAACCGTCAAGCTCGTGGCCTCGGGCGCGGGTGCGGCGGCGCTGGCCTGCCTGGGGCTTCTGGTCAAGCTCGGGATGCCGCGCGAGAACATCTGGGTGACCGACATCGCTGGCGTGGTGTATGAAGGCCGCGCCGAGTTGATGGACGCGGACAAGGCATTTTTTGCCCAAACGACTGAATTGCGCACGCTCTCGCAGGTGATTGCCGGCGCCGACGTGTTCCTGGGCCTGTCCGCCGGCGGCGTGCTGAAAAAAGACATGGTGGCGCAGATGGCGCCGCGCCCGCTGATCTTCGCCCTGGCCAACCCCAACCCCGAGATCCAGCCCGAAGACGTGAAAGCGGTGCGCGGCGATGCCATCATCGCCACCGGGCGCACGGACTACCCGAACCAGGTGAACAACGTCCTGTGCTTCCCGTACATCTTCCGGGGCGCGCTCGACTGCGGCGCCACCACCATCACCACCGAGATGGAAATCGCCTCGGTGCACGCCATTGCCGCGCTGGCGCAGGCCGAGCAGAGCGAGGTCGTGGCCAAGGCCTATGTGGGCGAGCAGCTCTCCTTCGGGCCTGAGTACCTGATCCCCAAGCCCTTCGATCCGCGCCTGATGATGAAAATCGCCCCGGCCGTGGCGCAGGCGGCGGCGGACAGCGGCGTGGCGCAGCGCCCGATTGCCGACATGGACGCCTACCGCGACCACCTGCAGACCTTCGTCTACGCCTCGGGCACGACCATGAAGCCCATCTTCATGATGGCCAAAAAGGCGGCGAAAAAGCGCGTCGCCTACGCCGAGGGCGAGGAGGAGCGCGTGCTGCGCGCGGCGCAGATCGTGGTCGATGAAAAAATTGCCCGGCCCACCTTGATTGGCCGCCCGGAGGTGATTTCCCAGCGCTGCGAAAAATTCGGCCTGCGCCTGCAAGAGGGGCGCGACTACGACGTGGTGAACGTGGAGAACGACCACCGCTACCGCGATTTCTGGCAAACCTACCACCGCATGACCGAGCGCAAGGGCATCACCCAGGCCATTGCCAAGATCGAATGCCGCCGCCGCCTGACGCTCATCGGCAGCCTGCTGCTGCACAAGGGCGAGGTCGATGGCCTGATCGTCGGCACCTGGGGCCACACCGCGCACCACCTGCAGTACATCGACCAGGTCATTGGCAAGCGTGCCGGCGTGCAGACCTACGCCTGCATGAACGGCCTGATGCTGCCCGAACGCCAGGTGTTCGTGGTCGATACCCACGTCAACTACGACCCCAGCGCCGAGCAGCTGGCCGAGATCACCCTCATGGCCGCCGAGGAAATGCTGCGCTTTGGCTTCACGCCCAAGGCGGCGCTGCTCTCGCACTCCAATTTCGGCAGCAGCAACCAGCCCAGCGCCGTGAAAATGCGCCAGACGCTGGAGCTCTTGCGCGTGCAGGCGCCCTGGCTGGAGGTCGATGGCGAGATGCACGGCGACATCGCGCTCGACGGCAAGGCGCGCGCCGCCCTCATGCCCCACGGCACCCTGGCGGGCGACGCCAACTTGCTGGTCATGCCCAACATCGACGCCGCCAACATCTCCTACAACCTGCTCAAGACGGCGGCGGGCGGCAACATCGCCATCGGCCCGGTGCTGCTGGGCGCGGCGCAGCCGGTGCACATCCTCACGGCCAGCACCACGGTGCGGCGCATCGTCAACATGACGGCGCTCACCGTGGCCGACGCCAACGCTGCGCGCTGAAACCAACGCCCGCGCCAGCGCGGGAAAGTCGTAGGCCGTGCCTAAAACTTAGGCACGGCCTTGCTTTTTAGGGGTATTTCAGCGACACTAGCGGGCTCAGTTTCGGGGGTAAACCCCTACCGAAAGGTGTCGTTCATGCTCCAGGCTGTAGCCACCCACAAGCTGCGCACCGCTGTTGCCTGTGCCCTGGCTGCGCTGTCCTTGCTGGCACCGTTGCCAGCCCCGGCGCGAGGCCCTGGGCCTGCCGAGGCGCCCGTATCCAGTGTCGCCTTGGCCGACTTGCCATCCCAGGGGCGTGAAACCTACGCGCTGATCCGCGCCGGTGGCCCTTTCCCGTTCGAGAAAGACGGGGTGGTGTTTTTCAACCGCGAACGCCTGCTGCCAAAACAACCCCGGGGCTATTGGCGCGAGTACACCGTCAAAACCCCTGGTGTACGCCATCGGGGCGCGCGGCGCATCGTCTGCGGCGGTGTGCCGCGTACGCCAGACACCTGCTACTACAGCAACGACCATTACGCCAGCTTCAAGGAAATTCAGCCATGACACTGGACAAGAGCACCAACGACCTGCATCCTGCACTCGATTGTTTTCTGGCCCCGCCCATGGGCCGCATCGACCAAGAAAGAACCACGGAGATGCCTTCGCCACTTCGTTCTGCCAGCGAGCACCCCATGCGCGGGGTGCGCAGCAACATCGTGCAGTCCATTCGTGCTTACCGCACCGAGGAACTGATGGCCGCCGCCCACCACCTGGGCCAGCATTTTTTGTACGCCAACCTGGCGCACGCGCTCACCAAACAAGATGTGCTGGAGCTCATTGCCACCCAGTTCTTGTTCCCGGCACATTTCGGCAAAAATTTTGATGCGCTCTACGACTGCCTGACCGACCCGCTGCACCGCGCCGGCCCGCAGCCGGGGTTCATCGTCGTGCTCGACCAGATTCCGGCCACCGTCAAGTTCGACAAGGAAGCGCGCGAGCAGCTGCTCGACATCTTCCGCGACGCGGCCGACTACTGGGCCGAGCGCAAGATCGCGTTTCGCTGCTTCTATTCTTTTCTGTAGCCCGTTCTGCATCCGCTGGCCAAGCGGAGCGGGCTGCCCCGGCTGTGCGTGCCGCCACCGCTGCGGTGGCCGCCCCGTCCGACATTTCTGCTGATATCTCTGCCGTGGCGCTGGGCCTGAGCAGCCCCTTCAACGCCAGTTATTGGCTCTCAGCCGCCTGATGGGGCAGGCGTGCTTGGCGCCGGCCCCAGGGCTTGCGCCAATGCCACGTACTCGGTCACCGGCACTTCTTCGGCGCGCCGCTGCAGGTCAAACGCGCCGCCAAAGCCCTGCGTTTCAAGCCAGCGTCCAAGGCTGTGGCGCAGCAGCTTGCGCCGCTGGCTGAAGGCCACCTGCACCATCTCTTCGAGCCGACGCACGTCCAGCGGCGCCGGCGCTGCGTGCGGCACCATGCGCACCACGGCGCTATCGACGCGCGGCGGCGGGTCAAAGCTCTCTGGCGGCACGAACAGCACGTTCTCCATGGCGTAGCGCCACTGCAGCATCACCGACAGGCGGCCATAGTCGCTCGTGGCGGGCTGCGCCACCATGCGGTCGATGACCTCTTTTTGCAGCATGAAGTGCTGGTCCTGCACCCAGTCCACGTACGGCAGCAGGTGGAACAGGATGGGCGTGGAGATGTTGTACGGCAGGTTTCCAGCTACTCTTATTTTTGTAGCGCCTAGCGCTTGTGCCAGCTGCGCAAAATCGACTTTGAGCACATCGGATTCGACGACGTTGAGCTGGCCGTGCAGGCGCAGACGCAGCGCCAGGTCGCGGTCGAGTTCGATCACCGTCAGGCGCCCCAGGCGCTCGACCAGGGGTTGGGTCAGGGCGGCCAGGCCGGGGCCGATCTCGACCATGGGCTCGCCCGCCTGCGGGGCGATGGCGTGCACGATGGCATCGATGATGCCGCCGTCGCTCAGAAAATGCTGGCCGAAGCGCTTGCGTGGGATGTGCTTCATTGCGGCGGCTCGCGGTATTCGACGTAGGCGCGCGCGCGCTGCTCCTGCGTCCAGGTGCTGTAGGCGTCGTCGAGCTTTTTCTCGCGCACCGCATCGCGGGCGATTTCGCGCTGCTCGCGGGCCGTGAGCGGTACCTCGCGGCGCTCGACCAGCTCGATCAGGTGCACACCAAAGCGCGAGACCACGGGCGCGCTCACCTGCCCCGGCTGCAGTGCGGCCACGGCCTGCTCGAACTCGGGCACGTAGCGCCCGGGCGTGGCCCAGCCCAGGTCACCGCCCTGGGCGGCGCTGCCGTCTTGCGAATGCTCGCGCGCCAGGGCCTCGAAGGTGGCCTGGCCGGCTTCGAGGCGGCGGCGGTAGTCGGCCAGCTGCTTGGCGGCGGCGGCTTCGTTCAGATTGGCGCTGGTGCGCAGCAGGATGTGGCGCACATGGTTTTGCGTCACCATGGCCGGCATCCCGGCGCTGCTGCGCTCTATCACCTTGAGCACGTGAAAGCCCGCGCCCGAGCGCAGCGGGCCGACGATGCCGCCCACCGGCACTTTGCGCAGCGCGTCGATGAACAGCTCGGGGTAGCGGTCGGTGGGGCGCAGGCCCAGGCTGCCGCCGTTTTTACCCTCGGGGGCGTCAGAGAACTCGCGCGCCAGGGCGGCAAAGTCGGCACCGGGCCGGCGGGCTTTTTCCAGCGCCTCTTGCGCCCGCGCCTGCGCGGCATCGACCTGCGCGGCGCTGGGGTTGTCCGGCAGCGCCACCAGGATGTGGCCCAGGTTGATGGCCAGCTGCGCGGGCGCGGCGTCCTGGCCTTGCTGCTCGCGCAGGTATTGCTCGACTTCGACCTCGCTCACGCGCACGCGCGCTTCGAGTTCGCGCTCGCGCAGGCGCTGCACCAGCATCTGGTTGCGCAGCTCGTCGCGAAAGCGCTTGGGGTCCATGCCTTCGGCGCGCATACGCTGGTGCATCTGCGCCACGCTGAGCTGGTTTTGCCGCGCCACGCTTTGCTCGGCCTGATCGACGGCGTAGTCATCGACGCGCACGCCGGTTTCCACGGCCTGTTGCTGCAGGATTTTTTCCAGGATCAGGCGTTCGAGCACCTCACGCACGAGCAGGTCTTGTGCCGGCAGGGGCTGGCCCTGGCTGCTCAAGGTTTGTGCCACGCGGGCGACGCGGGCCTTGACCTCGTTGTTGGTCAGGGGCTCGGAGTTGACGATGGCGACGATGTAGTCGGCCTGGCGGATGCCGGGCACGGCGGCTGCGGCTTCGGCGGCCTGGGTGGCGGCCGGGCTGATGTTTGGCTGGCTGCGCGTGAGCGACGGGCCGGCGCTGGCGCCGCTGGTGTTGCCCAGGCGCATTTTTTGCGCGTGGGCGAGGGGGCTGGCCAGGCCGCCGGCAAGGCCCAGGCAGACAAGGCCCAGGGCAAGGGCTCGTTGGTTCATGGTGTGCATCCTGTGATGGACCTTAGTCGTATTGGCCAAAACGGCTCGGGCTGCTGACCTGCTGGCGCAGGTACTGGTAGCGGGGAATGTTCTGCTGCAGCGTGGACAGGGGGTTGGAGCCCAGACTCACGCGCGTGAAGCCGACGAATTCGAGCTGCAGCAGCAGCCGCGTGTTGGTCTGGGTAAAGCCGCTTTGCAGGCGTTCGACCACGACGCGGCCGATCCAGCAGCAGCTGTCGTATTCCAAACCGACGATGCCGTCCACCAGTTTTTTATCGCGCGTGCTGTAGTTCAGGCGACCGACGCTGTACCAGCGCCCACCGCCCTGGCCCCGGCCCGCGCCCAGGTCTCGGCCCCGGTCGCCCCAGAGGTCGTTGAGCGGCCATTGCCAGCCCACGTCCACCTGCTCGCTGACGTCGCGCTGCAGGCGGTAGGCGGCGCTGATGGTGCGGTAGTTGCTCGGGCTGTAGCGCGCGCCCACGGTCGAGCGGATGGACTGCCCCTCTTTGGGGCTGTACTGCACGGTGCTGTCCAGGCTCCAGCTGCGCGTCCAGTTGATGCCCGCGCCCAGCAGCAGGTCCGACAGGCGCTCGTCGCGCGGCAGCTGGCCCGGCAGGGTCACGCGCTGGTCGGAAAAGCGCACGCGCTGGGCGATGCCCAGGCGCAGCACTTCGGCGCCGTCGGCCTCATCGAGCAGGCGCGAGGTCAGGCCCAGCGTCAGCAGGTTGTTGTCCGCCAGGCGGTCGTGGCCGGTGAAGGAGTTTTCGGTGAAGACGGTGGCAAAGTTGAAGTCGTTGGCCGCCGTGTCGTACAGCGGCAGCATCGACTGGTCGCGGTACGGCGTATAGGTGTAGAAGGCGCGCGGCTCCAGCGTCTGGATGAAGCTGCGCCCGAGGTAGCTGGCGTCGCGCTCAAAAAACAGGCCGCTGTCGAGGCTGAAAGTGGGCAGCACGCGGCTGACGTTGCGCTGCCCGCCCAGGGCCAGGTCCTGGTCGAATTCGTACTGCGCGGCGTGCAGCTGCGCACGCGGCGTGACGTAGCCCCAGGGGGCCAGAAAGGGCCGGCTGACCTGCGCCTGGGCGTAGCTGCGCTGGGCGTTGGGCTGGTGGGTGAGCAGGCGGTCGGCCTGAAAGCGGGTGGTGTCGAGCTCGACGCTGGTGTCCACGCTGCTGCCCAGGCTCCAGGGCTGCCAGCGCCAGGTCAGCTGTGGCAAACGGTCGTAGGGCGGGACGATGGGTGCGGCCACGTCCTGCAGCGTCTGCCAGCGCAGCGAGCGCGCCAGCACCGAGACGTCGCCGCGCGCCCAGCCGAGGGTGACGTCGTTGGGCAGCAGGCGCTGCGTCAGCTGGGTATCGACGGCGCCGAACACGCCCCGGCGCGGGAAGTCGCGCCAGTAGTCGTCGTCACTCACGCGGTTGAGGTTCACGCCCAGGCCGAGGCCGCCAATGGGGCTGTCCAGGAGGGCGTTGTGCTGTGCGGCGTAGCTCCAGCGGTTGCTGCCAGCGAGTTTGTCGCTCGGCAGCACGCTGGCGCTGAGTTTGCCGCTGTAGCTCGGTTCGAGGTAACGGAACTCGCCGCCCAGGTTCAGCCCCCGGCGCGCCATCCACATCGGCGTGATGGTGGCGTCGCGGTTGGGGGCGATGTCCCAGTAGTAAGGCAGCGCCAGGGTTGGGCCGTTGCGGCTGTCCACGGGCACGATGGTGGGTGGCAGCAGACCGGATTTGCGCCGGTCCGACAGCGGAAAGCTCAGGCGCGGGATGGGCGGCAGGCTCAGGCCCATGAACTGCACGCGCGCGTATTCGGCCACGCCGATGTCGGCCTCGGTATCGAGGTGGATGCGCTCGGCGCGGATCTGCCAGTCGGGCGTCCAGTTGGCCTCGTCGCCCTTTTGGCAGGTGGTGTAGGTGCCGTTGTGCACCAGGGTGCGGTCGGGGTCGAGAAAATCGGCGCGCGTCGATTGGCCGTGGCCCTGGGTGGCCAGGAACTGGTAGCTGGCAGCGTCGAACTCGCCGGTGAAAGCCTCGACGCGCAGATCGAGCTGCGTGCCTTCGTAGATGTTGCCGGCGCGGTTGAGGCGCACATGGCCGCGCGCCTTGGCCAGGTCGTCGGCCGACCAGTATTCGAGCCGGTCGGCGCGGATGACGGTATCGCCCCGGCGCAGTTCGGCGTCACCCTCCACGCTGGTTTGCACGTCCACCTGGCCCTCGATGCGCTCGCCGCGCACGAACACTGGCAGCTGTGGGCGCACGGTGGGGGCGATTTTTTCTTGCAGCAGCGGGCTCGGGCGCAGCGCCGGTGCACCCTCGGCCAGCTGCGCCCCGGCGGGCAGCGCCCAGGCCGCAGCCAGCGCCAGCAGCAGGGCGCGGGGCGTGAACCGGGGGCAGGATGGGGGTGGCAGACAGGCGGGCACGGTGGCAAACAGGCGGGGCGGGGTCGGCAACACAGAGGGCGGCTGCCGGTGCAAGCAGCCAGCAGCAGGGGCGATTTGTAGAATCCCGGATTATCCATGAGTACCTTGAGCCCCCAAGCCCCCACCGCCAGCGCCCTGACCTGGCCCACCCCCGAACGCGCCGCCGCCTGCGCCCAGTGGCTCGCCACCCTGGTCCCCGCGCATGGCCTGCGCCCCGAAACCCTGCGCCTGGCCAGCGCCGACGCCAGCTTTCGCCGCTACCTGCGCCTCGATACCCAGGAGGGGCGCACGCTGATCGTCATGGACGCGCCGCCGGCGCAAGAAAACTGCCGCCCCTTCGTGCAGGTGCAGGCGCTGCTGCAGGCCGCCGGCCTGCCGGTGCCCGCCATCCTGGCCTGGGACGAGGCGCAGGGCTTCATGCTGCTGTCCGACCTGGGCGCGCACACGGCCATCAGCGCGCTGCAGCCCGAGCGCCCGCAAGAGGCCGCGCCGCTGTACCGCCAGGCCAGCGACCTGCTGCTGCAGCTGCAGCAGCGCGCCTGCGCCGACAGCCTGCCGGCTTACGACGAGGCCCTGCTGCGGCGCGAGCTGCAGCTGTTTCCCGACTGGTACGTGGCGCAGCACCGCCAGGTGCGCCTGGACGAGGCGCAGCAAGCGAGCCTGGCGCAGGTCTACAGCCAGATCGTGGCGCACAACCTGGCCGTGCCCAGCGTCTTCGTGCACCGCGACTTCATGCTGCGTAACCTCATGCTCGGCACGCCGGATGTGCCCCTGGGCCTGCTCGATTTTCAGGACGCGGTGCGCGGCCCCATCACCTACGACATTGCCAGCTTGCTGCGTGACGCCTTCATCAGCTGGGAAGAAGATTTCATCATCGACATCGCCGTGCGCTACTGGGAAAAAGCGCGCAAGGCCGGCCTGCTGGGTGCGACCAGCAGCAGTGGCTGGGGCGCTGACTTTGGCGAGTTCTACCGCGCCGTCGAATGGATGGGGCTGCAGCGCCACCTGAAAGTGGCCGGCATTTTTGCCCGCCTGACGCTGCGCGACGGCAAGCCCAAATACCTGGCGGATGCGCCGCGCTTCATCGCCTACATCCGCGCCACCTGCGCGCGCTACCGCGAGCTGGCGCCGCTCTTGCGCCTGGTCGATCAGATCGAAGGCAACAGCGCCCCCATGGGCTATGCCTTTGGCCGGATGTGACGAAAAGCGAGCGGTATCTTTAAGCAAAAACAGCCTGTAGCGCTTGCCAGGAAAGCGCAAGCAGCTATCAATACAATAGCAATGCCGCGTTTTTACTGCCCCCTGCCGCTGGCCAGCGGCGCTGAACTGGAGCTGCCCGAGGGCGCCGCGCGCCACGTGCAGGTGCTGCGCCTGCAACCGGGCGCGGCCATCACCTTGTTTGACGGCCAGGGCGACGAATGGCCGGCCCAGGTGCTGCACATGGGCCGCAGCAGCGTGCGCGTGCAGCTCGGCGCGCCCGAGCGCGTGGCGCGCGAGGCGGCGCGCCCCATTCACCTGCTCGCCGGCATTACGGCGGGCGAGCGCATGGAGTGGCTGATCGAAAAAGCCACCGAGCTGGGCGCCGCCAGCCTCACCCCCATCGCCGCCGAGCGCAGCGTGCTCAAGCTCAAGGGCGAGCGTGCCGACAAAAAACAGGCCCACTGGCAGGCCATCGCCATTGCCGCCTGCGAGCAATGCGGGCGCAACCGCGTGCCCACCATCCACCCCGCCGCCACGCTGGCCCAGGCCCTGGCGGCGCTGCCTGCGGTTGAGCCGGCGCAGCCGGGCCAGCGCCTGCTGCTGTCGCTGCAGGCCGATAGCAAGCCGCTGCGCCAGGCGGCGGCGCCGGGCAGCGGCGCGCTGTGGTTCCTCTCCGGCCCCGAAGGCGGCCTGGCGCCGGCCGAAGAAGCCCAGGCCCTGGCCGCTGGCTTTGCCGCCGTCACCCTGGGCCCGCGCGTGTTGCGCGCAGAAACCGCGCCGCTGGCGGCGCTGGCGGGCTTGTTGCTCGACTGATGCAGCGCGGAGTGAGCGCTTGATCAGCGCTTGGCCAGCGCCTGCGGTCCGTAGGCGCACCAGCCCGGGCGCGGGCTCTTGGTTTGCGGGTGCAGGCGGCAGGTGTCGGGGCGCTGCGCGTACACGGTGCAGCGGCGCGTGGCGGCGTCGAGCAGCTGGCAGTCGCCGCTGGCGCGCCGCGCCAGGGTGAAGAGGGCGTGCTTGTGGCTGAAGTGCGCGATCAGCCGCGCTTTTTCCAGCCGCTTGGCAATGCGGCGGATGTCCTCGTGCTCGGCCTCGAAGGCATCGACCCAGCCCAGGCGCACCAGGTCGGGCAGCCGCACCTCCAGCGGCATGGTGCAACAGTTGGCCGCGCAACTGTCGCACAGCCCGGCGCGGTAGCGCGTCCAGGTGTCGGGGCGGTCAACGTCAACGATGGCGATGTGGGTGCGCATGGGGTGGGCGGCGGTGGGCGGGCGCGCATTGTGCCCCGGGGGCAAAAACCAGATGGGCCGCTCAGCTGCCGCCGTGCCAACCGTGCAGTGCCCGCGCCACGGCAGCGGGGGCGATGAATTCCTGCTCCAACCGGCCCGCCGCCAGGCTGCGCAGGTGGGCATCGAGCGCCATCTCTTGCGCCTGCAGCCCCAGGGCAGGATGGGCGCGCACCGGCTCGGCCACGGCCTGGCCCTGGTGGGCGTCGAAGGTGGCCCTGTCCATCAACAGGGCCGTGAGCTGCGGCAGGTGCTGGCGTGCCTGGGCCAGCATCTGCAGGCCCCAGGTGTCGATGTCGCCCCAGTAGGCCACGCGGCGCTCTTGCAGCCAGGGCGCGGCCAGCCAGCCCAGGTTCAGCCCCGCGCCCAGGATGGCGATGCTGCCCGCCAACGGCTGGGGCAGCAGGTGCAGGCAGCGTTCGTTTTCCAGCAGCAGGAGGTGGCTGGCGGGCAGGGGCGTGGCCATCAACTCGCTCGCTGGCACGCGCTGGCGCGCAAAGGGCAGCAGGCCGGGCGCCAGCGGGGCGACGAGCAGCCAGTGCTCGCCCTCGGGCTGCGCGGCCAAAAAAGCGGTCAGCCCCTGGCGACTGGCTTCGCCCTCAAAACGCTCGTCCAGCAGCGCGGTGAGCAGGGCGGCGTGGCGCTCGAAGAATTTGCTGTCGTTGCCCGCCATGGGCAATGCGCGCAGTGGCCGGCCCTGGGCGCAGCCGGGCGTGAGCTGCAGGGCGATGCGGGCGGCGCTGGCGACCTGGCCCAGCGGCGTGCCCTGCCATAGCGCCAGGCGGCGCAACAGCAGGCGGTGAAAGCCCGCATCCACCTGCGCCAGCAGTTCGGCCAGCGCCTGCTGGCTGGCGGCAGCCTGCGCGCCCACGCTGCCGCCGTGCCGGGCCATGGCCGCCGCGCAGTCCGAGGGGCGCGCGAGCAGCCAGTGCGTAGGCACGGCCAGGGGCGTGCTGGCGCTGCGGTAGCGGCGCTCGCTGTAGAGCACGCTGCCGGGGTCTTGTTCGGCCACGGTGCGCCACTGCTGCAAATGCTGGCGCAGCGCGGCGCTGTCGTCATTGAACTGGCCCGCGTCCGGCGTGCCGATGGCCAGGCGCAGCGGCCAGGCAGCGCCATCGCGGGCGTTGAGCAAATACCGCTCGCGCCAGTCGGCCCGCTGCCATTGGCGCGCGAGCTGCTGTGCGAGGTGGGCGGGGGATTTCATGGGGTTTCAAAAAGGGGGATTGTCGGCGCTTGTCTTGCTCCCCCGGCGGTCTCACTCCCTCTCCCCTTGCGGGAGAGGGCTGGGGAGAGGGGGGTGAACAGGCATGGTGCGTCAAGCCAGCATCCCCCTCTCCCCCCACCCCTCCCCCGCGAGGGGGGAGGGGAGTTACAGCTGGCACGCTGATTGGGGGCCAGCGGCGTCGGTGCACATCAAGCGCCAATCATGTGCCAGCCGGCCCCCATCCCGGCCTTCCCCCAGCGGGGGAAGGAGAAAATCCACCCCTTGATGTAGGGTTGGGAATAATCAAAATTGATAGCTACTCGCGCTTGCTGTATCAGCGTTAAGGCAGAATTTTATTGCCATCTTGCAGCGCCTGCGCCTGCTGCGCCAACTCCTCCCACGTCAGCGACGCCAGCACCGCCTGCCGCCCGCGCCGGTGCACCAGCACGGCGCTGCGGGTGTGTTGGCGCAAGAGCCGCATTTCCTTGTTGGGCGTGACGAACAGTGCGTGCAGGCTGAATTCGCGCAGCGCCTGGATGATGCGCGCGGCCACGGCCTGGGAGCTTTTGGAGAAGGCCTCGTCGAGCACGATGGTGGCAAACAGCGGCTGGCTGCGCCCCTGCGGGCACAGCGCGTAGCTGAGCGACGCAGTCAGCACGTAGCTGGCGATGATTTCCTTCTCGCCGCCGCTGCCGCCTTGCGAGCCGGTGCGCCGCTCCAGCACGGCGCCGCTGTCGCGGTCGAGCACGTGCACGGCGAACTGCAGGCGGTAGCGCGCGTCCAGCAGCGCCTGCGCGGCCTTGGTGCGGCGGTTGCTGGCGTGCTCGCGCAGCAGCTCCACCATGGCCTGCAGCGCCTGGTAATGCGACTGGCCGCCGTCGCCCTGCAGGCGCTCGCTGCGCAGGTGCGCCATGGCCTTGTGCAGGGCCTGCAGGCTGGGGTGGATGACGGGCTGCGGCGCCAGTTGCAGGTAGCGCCCGCTTTGAAAGTCCACACGCGCCAGGGTTTCGTTCAGATCGGCAATGCGCTCGGTGATCTCGGTCACCTGCGCCTCGATGCCCGAGAGCAGCGTGCTCACGCCCTGGTCGGAGGCGCTGTTGAGGTAGTCCTGAAAGCGCTGGCGCTTTTCCGGCAGGGCTTCCTCCTCCAGCACGCGCAGGCGCTCCAGGTAGGGGGCGAGGGCCTCCACCTCCTGCGGCTGGTCGGCCAGCGCGCCCCGGTCTTCCTTGTGTGCGCGGCCCATCTGGCGGATCAGCTCCTGGCGCAGGGTGTTGAGCTGGGCGGCTTGCTTGTCCACCTGCGCGCTGGCCTGGGCCTGGGCCTGGCGCTCCTGGGCGTCCAGGCGCTCGCAGCTGGGCGGCTCGGCCAGCAGGGCGGCGATGGCGGCGTGGTGCGCGCTGGCGTCAGTGCCGCCCGCCGACAGGCGCTGGGCGTATTCGGCCTGGCGTGCCTGGGCGTTGTCGCGCCGGGTTTGCGTGGCGGCCTGTGCGGTTTGGTGCTGCAAGAGGGCCGCAGCGGCCGCCTGGGCCTGGGCGTGGGCGGCCTCCCAGCGGGCCTTGGCCTGGGCGGCGTCGGATTGCGGGTTGAGCAAATCGGCCAGCCGCTGCTGCAACTGCTGCAGTTGCGTGTGGACGCTGGCGCTGTCGATGGCGTCCCAGTGCAGCGCCTGCAGTTGCTGCCAGATTTGCTGCTTTTGTGCCGCCAGCGCTTGTGCAGACTGCGCGAGCAGCTTCTGTTTTTGTAGCGCATTCCACTGCTGCTCGGCAGCCGTGAGCTGCTGCGCCAGGTGCGCCAGGCGGTCGCGGTTGTCAAAGCCGGTCATCCAGTCCTGGTCGATGCGGCGCTGGTCCTGCTTGTCGAAATGCTGGGCGCGGCCAGACATCAGCCCCTCGCGCGTCATGGCGTGGGCGGTGGCGCGCAGGGCCTCGGGGCTGTCCACGCAGTGGCGGTCTTGCTCGGCGAGCAATTGGCGCAGCGTGGCCTCGTAAGCGTGGGGCTTGAGGTTGAGCTTGCGCGCGAAACCGTCTTCCATGAAACGAGCGGACGCAGCCTGCGCGCCCACCTCCAGCAGCCGCACATGCAGGCGGTTGTGCCGCTGGTTGACCCAGGCGAGTGCCGCGTCCATGGCCGCCTGCGGCACGAGGATGCGCAGGCGCTGGCTGCCCAAGGCGCGCTCGATGGCGCCGCGCCAGGCTTGCTGGTTTTTTTGCACCTCGACCAGCTCGGCGACAAAAGGCAGGTCGGGCGCATCGAGCTGCAGCTGCGCGGCCAGGTCGGCGCGGAACTGGGTGAAGTCGGGCGGCAGGTTGGAGCCAGGGCGCTGGCGCACGGCCTGCTGCTCCTGGTTCAAGGCTTGCAGTTCGGCGTGGGCGTTGCGCTCGGCGGCCACGGCCTGCTCGGCGGCGGCTTGCAGGTCGCGCTGTTCGCCTTCCAGCGCCTGCAGCGCCGGGGCGGCCTGCTGCTGGTGCGTGGCCAGGGTGTCGGCGCTCAGGGTTTCGGGGCAGGCCAGGCCCAGTTGCTGCGCCAGGCGGCGGTACTGGGCGCTGCTCTGCTGGCGCTGGGCCAGCGTGGCCTGGTGGGTGCGGATGCTGTCTTCAAGCAGCTTTACGTCGCCCCCGCCGCAGCGCAGATAGGTCTCCAGCAGGGTTTGCGCGGCCTGGTCTGCCGTGTGCTGCGCGCTGCGGGCGCTGTCGATCTGGCGCTGGCCGGCTTGCAATGCGGCGTCCAGCTCCGCCAGGCGCTCGGCCCACAGGCGCTGGCCTTGGGCGGCAAACCACTGCGGCAGCGCGGCGTGCAGCCCGCGCAACTCCTGCAGGCGCTGGTGCGCGGCCTCTTCCTGCGCGGCCAGTTCGCGCAGCGGCAGCAGGGCCAGGTACTGGCGGTTGGCCAGCTCCAGCTCGGCGTGGATGGCGGCGAGTTCGTCGAAGCTGGTCGCCACCTGCAGCGCGTCGTCAAACGCGCTGTGGTCGTCGAGCACCAGCTCGCGGAAGATGTCGTCGATGCTGTTGAGCTGTTTCAAGCCCGCCGCGCGGTTGAGCAGGGTGAAGGCGTTGGGGCCGACTTCAAAAAAGCGCTGCACGCGCGCCAGGTAGGCCGATTTGCTGGTGAAAAACTGCAGGCCGTCGCTGGCCAACTTTCCCAGGGCGCGCGCGCCGCCGGCGTGGTGTTCTTCGAGCCACAGATCCAGCCCATGGCCGGGGCCGCGCGCAAAGCACCAGCGCCGGCCCAGGTCGGCCACGCTGGAGCTGCTGCCGTCCAACCACAGGATGGCGCCCAGCCAGACTTCGTCCGCCGCTGCCGCCGCCGCCGATTCACCATCGCGCACCAGCCGTGCGGCAATGCCCGTCACGCAGCGGCCCGTGCGCGCCAGGTGCTCGCCGCTGTCGCTGCCCGGGCCCGCGCCGGGGCCGGTGGCGCCGCGCACGTAGGACACCAGATCGCGGTCGCTCTCGTGCCCGCCGGTCGATGCCAGGTTGTAGCGCGGGTTGGCGCACAGCAGCGTCATCAGCGCATCGACCAGCGTGGTCTTGCCGCTGCCCGTGGGGCCGATGATGGCGGTGTTGGCCGCGTCCACGCTGGCCTGGTGGCGGCCCGCGAACGCGCCCCAGTTGTACAGGTGCAGCTCGTGCAGGCGGTAGCCGCTCATGCGCCGCCCTCGGGGTTGCTGGCGAGTTCGCGCAGGCGCTGCAGCAGCGCCTGCAGGTTCTCGGGGTTGGCCAGGTGCACGATCATGGGGCGGATGGTGATGCGCTCTTGCGCGTCCACGTCCGACACCACGCCGTGCCCGCGCAGGTGCTCCAGCAGGGTCAAAAGGCGCTTGCGCTCCTGCATGTCGCTGCCGGTGTGGCCCAGGTAGATGCCCAGCTGCGGCAGCAGGCTGTCGATGGCCAGTTGCACCGGCACGCCCAGGCCGCCTTCTTGCTCGCGCTGCAAAAACTCGCGCCGCAAAATCGCCAGCAGCAGCGACTGCTCCAGCGTCAGCCGCTGGCGGCGCACCAGCGGGTGCGTCCAGTCGTCCTCGTCCTCGCCGGTGTTCTCGCTCTGGTAGCTGGCGGCCACGGCCACATAGGCCAGGCCCCGGTGGTCGTCCACCAACACCCGCAAATCCAGCGGCTCCAGCAGCGCATTGGCGCGTGCGGTGTCGGTGGCAATCTGGCGGAACAGGTGGGGCTTGGCAGACAGCTCCAGCAGGCCGTTTTTCAGCAGCTCCTGCAGGGCGCGGCGCACGATGGCGGGGGTGGCGGGGCCGTGTTCTGGCGCGGGGCTGGCGGCGGGGGCCTCTTCGCCCGTGGGGCCATCAGGGGCCGTCACTGGGGCCGTGGCGGGGGCGGCGCTGGCCCATTGGTCGAAGAGGTTGGGGGGCATGGTGTTGGGTGTGTTTTTGGATGTTTTTGGCTGCTGGCCCTTACTGGTCAAGCGCGAGCAGCTATGGTTTTTGTAGTTTGAAATGGCGGTTGCATGTCACCAATCCGCATCGACCGCCCCCACCGCCTGCGCCGACAGCAGCACACGCGGCACCGTAAAGCGCCAATCCTGGCCCTGAAAGCGGGTGGTGATCTGCTCCGTCGCCCCGGCCTCGAAGGTGGCGCCGCTTTCCTGCGCCAGCGCCAGCCACAGGGCCAGGGTTTCCAGGTCGTGTTCGCCGGGCGGCAGCACTTCAGCCAGCGCGGCCAGGGTCAGGGGCTGGTCGCTGTGCTGTAGCGCCTGCAGGGTCTGGCGCAGCAGGGCTTCGCGGTCCAGGCCCTCGAAGGCTTGCCAGAACTCGGCGTCCATCTGCGCCAGGTCGGCGTATTGCGTGGCCAGCAGTAATTCGGATTCACCGCCGCCGCCTTGCGACTTGGTGCGCAGGCGCTCGATCAGCGGCAGGTTGGCCAGCGCCACGCCCAGGGGCGGCAGCGGCGCGGCCTGGCGGCGCACGGCCTGGCGCTGCCAATCGACTTCCAGCGCCTGCTGCAGGATGTCGCCCAGCAGCTGGCCGACGCGCTGGTTTTCCACCGCCTGGCCGGTTTTCATGAACTGGCTGACTTCGCGCTCGCTGCGTGCGCGCACGGCCTGCACCACCTTGGCCTCGGCAATGAGCTGCTGCACCAGCAGGCGCAGTTCGCTGCGCTGCAGGTCGTCGAGCGCCTGGCCGCTGGCCGGGTGCGCGACGATGGCGCGGATGCGCACGCGCATCTCGGCCAGCTCGCCCTGGTGGTCGAGCTGCTGCTGAAAGCTCTCGAACACGCGGCCTTCCTGGGTATTGAGCAGCGCGGCGTGGCCGCCCAGGAGCCGCTCCATGACCGCGCCCCGGTGGTGCTGGGCGCTCAAAATCGCCTGGCGCAGCGCGCGGTCGGCCTCGCGCCACGAATCCTCCACGCGGCGAAAGTCGGCGCGCAGGCTGGTGGCCAGGGCATAGACCTCGCGGATGCCCTCCACCGCCTGCGCCTCGGTGAGCAGCGGCAGGCGCCCGGCCTGCACGTCTTCGAGCTGCTGCTGCAGGTCCTTGATGCGCCGCTGCAGGTGCTCGGCGCGGCTGTGCGGGTTGGGGTCGAGCGCGGCGGCCAGGTTGTCGATCTCGCGCTGCACCACCGCCAGACGCGAGGCGGTGGAGGTCATCATGCGCTGGTCGAGCTGCGCCACGAAGCGCATCGCGGTCTTGAGCGCATCCGTCTCGTGCACGCGGCCCTCGCGCTCGGTGACCAGGCCGCGCCTGATCCACTCGCGCAGCTCGCGCCGCGCCTGGGCCAGCAGGTCGGCGGGCTCGATCTCGTACTCGGGCTGGTTGGCGTGCGCGCCCAGCAGATCGGCCAGCGCCTGCACGGCGGTATCAAAGGCCACGCCGCCGGGCTGGTGCTCAAACAGGGCTTCGAGCCCGCTCAACATCAGCGGTGCCCGGCGCGAGGCCAACAGCAGCCAGGCCGGGTGCTGCTGGCGCGCGGCGATGTATTTTTGCGTGCGCTGCTGGGGGAGGGTGGGCATGGGCGGGGAGACCAACCGAGGGGGCAAAAAGTGGCGTCAGGTTTTTTTCTTGCTGCTGATTTTCTTTTGTGCTGTTTTGATGGTCTCTAGATAAACCGTTTCTACCTCAGAGGGTTGGTCGGCCAGCCGGGCACGAAACTTGTCGTATTCGGTTTCTGCGTGCGCCACCGCTTGCTGGTGGCCCACCGTGCCAGCACCTTGCAAGGATTTGCCTCCCATGGCGGCGATCATTTGTTCCAGGTGTGCGAGCCAATCCTTCATGCAGGTGGGTTCGTGGTTCATGGCACGGAATTCGGCAGCGTCGAAATAGGCCGAGACCAGCGTATTCAGGCGCTTGAGTTCATTGGCATCCAGGTAATTTTTGGCGTTGCTCACCTCGGCTTTGGTGGGCTGTGGCCCGCTGAATGAGAGCAGGCCCATGAAGGGTTTCCCGGCATCGGCACGCTGTCTAATGACTTCTGCCGCCGTTTGGCCGTGGGCGGCATAGTGCAATTTGTTCTGCACAGTTTTGAAGAACACGATGCTGGCTTGCGCTTTCGGGTCGTAATCGATGCTGGTCGCGTAGAGGTCAAGAACCTGGCGGTAGAGCACCTTTTCGCTGGAACGAATGTCGCGGATGCGATCGAGCAGCTCTTTCCAGTAGCTGCCTGCGCCCAGGTTTTTCAGGCGGGCATCGTCCATGGTGAAGCCCTTGACCAGGTATTCACGTAGGCGTTCGGTGGCCCAGATGCGAAAGCGGGTAGCGATTTGCGAGCGAACCCGATAACCCAGCGAAATGATCAGATCCAGGTTGTAAAAGGGCAGCGTGCGGCTGACTTGGCGACTGCCCTCGGTGCGAACCTGTCGGAATTCCCGACAGGTTGCCTCCGGGCTTAATTCGGCTTCGGCGTAGATGTTGGCAATGTGTTCTACAACATTCGTACGCGATGTTTGAAACAGATCGGCCAGTTGTTGTTGACTTAGCCAAACGGTGTCGCCATCGAGGCGCACGTCGATAGCGGGAGCATCACCCCGTAGGTACAGGACGATTTCGCCGTCAGGCTGTTCGCTCATGTTGATTGCCTTTCCATCAGAGATGGGCCAACACGTTCAGGTGACAAAGCCAATTTACACGTCAATATTCCCCGCCCGCAGCGCATTCGTCTCAATAAAGTCCCGGCGCGGCTCCACCTCATCGCCCATCAGCATGGTGAACACCCGGTCGGCCTCGATGGCGTCGTCGATCTGCACGCGCAGCAGGCGGCGCACCGCCGGGTCCATGGTGGTTTCCCAGAGCTGCTCGGGGTTCATTTCGCCCAGGCCCTTGTAGCGTTGGCGGGCGGTGGTGCGCTCGGCCTCGCTGATGAGCCAGGCCATGGCGCTGCGGAAGTCGGCCACTTTTTCTTCCTTGGCCTTTTCGCCCTCGCCGCGCTGGGCGCGTGCGCCCTCGCCCAGCAGGCCGTGGAAGGTGGCGGCGGCTTCGGCCAGGGCGGCGTAGTCGTCGCCGGCCACAAAGTCTTGCGTCAGGATGCTGCTCTTGACGTTGCCGTGGTGGCGGCGGCTGATGCGCAAAATGGGCTTGTCGCTGCGCGCGTCAAACTCGCCCGCCACTTCGGGGGGCACGCCGGTGCTGCTGAGTTCGGCCAGCTTGGCCTGCATGGCGCGGGCGCTTTCCTGGGCTTCTTCCACACTGCCCAGGCGCACGGCGACGCCGTCGGCGATGGCGCGCAGGGCTTCCTGGTCCATGTAGGCCGACAGGCGCTCGATGATGTGCTCGGCCGCCTGGTGCTTGCGTGCCAGCTCGGCCAGGGTGTCGCCGCTGAGCTCTTGCGGCTGGGCGCCGCCGGTGTGGATGCGCGCGTCCTTGAGGGCGATGCGCAGCAGGTACTGGTCCAGCGCCGGGCCGTCCTTCAGGTACAGCTCCTCTTTGCCGTTTTTCACCTTGTACAGCGGCGGCTGGGCGATGTAGATGTGGCCGCGCTCGACCAGCTCCGTCATCTGGCGGTAGAAGAAGGTGAGCAGCAGGGTGCGGATGTGCGCGCCGTCCACGTCGGCGTCGGTCATGATGATGATGCGGTGGTAGCGCAGCTTGGCGGCGTCAAAATCGTCGCTGTTGCTCTTGGGCTTGTCGCTGAAGTCGTCGGCGCTGGCCTTGCCGATGCCGGTGCCCAGCGCGGTGATGAGGGTGATGATTTCCTGGCTGGAGAGCAGCTTTTCGTAGCGCGCTTTTTCCACGTTCAAAATCTTGCCGCGCAGCGGCAGGATGGCCTGAAACTTGCGGTCGCGCCCCTGCTTGGCGCTGCCGCCGGCGGAATCACCCTCGACGATGTAGATCTCGCACAGCGCCGGGTCTTTTTCTTGGCAGTCGGCCAGTTTGCCGGGCAGGCCCATGCCGTCGAGTACACCCTTGCGGCGCGTCATCTCGCGGGCTTTGCGTGCGGCCTCGCGCGCACGGGCGGCCTCGACGATCTTGCCGCAGAGGATTTTGGCGTCCTGCGGTTTTTCTTCCAGGAACTCGGCCAGCGCCTTGGCGACGATGTCTTCCACCGGCGCGCGCACCTCGCTGGAGACCAGCTTGTCCTTGGTCTGGCTGCTGAACTTGGGCTCGGGCACTTTCACGCTCAGCACGCAGCACAGGCCCTCGCGCATGTCGTCGCCCGACACTTCGACCTTGGCCTTTTTCGCCAGCTCGTTCTGCTCGATGTATTTGCCAATCACCCGCGTCATGGCGGCGCGCAGGCCGGTGAGGTGGGTGCCGCCGTCACGCTGCGGGATGTTGTTGGTAAAACAGAGGACTTGCTCGTTGTAGCCGTCGTTCCACTGCATGGCCACTTCCACGCCGATTTCGGTGCCGGGGATGCCGCCGTAGCTCTCGGCCGGGCGGGTGCCGGTGGCGTAAAACGCCGTGGGGTGCAACACTTTTTTGTTGGCGTTGACGAACTTGACGAAGCCGAGCACGCCGCCGGCGCCAGAAAAATCGTCTTCCTTGCCCGTGCGCTCGTCGAGCAGGCGGATGCGCACGCCGTTGTTCAAAAAGGACAGCTCGCGCAGGCGCTTGGCCAGGATTTCGTAGTGGAAGTCGTGGTTCTCTTTGAAGATGTCGGTGTCGGGCAGGAAGTGCACCTCGGTGCCGCGCTTGTCGGTGGCGCCCGTGACCTTCATGGGCGAGACTTCAAAGCCGTCCACCGTTTCAATCAGGCGGTTTTGCACAAAGCCGCGCGCAAACTCGATCTGGTGCACCTTGCCGTCGCGGCGCACCGTCAGGCGCAGCCATTTGGAGAGGGCGTTGACGCACGACACGCCCACGCCGTGTAGGCCGCCCGAGACCTTGTAGCTGTTCTGGTTGAACTTGCCGCCGGCGTGCAGCTCGGTCAGCGCGATTTCGGCGGCGCTGCGCTTGGGCTCGTGCTTGTCGTCCATCTTCACGCCCGTGGGGATGCCCCGGCCGTTGTCGGTGACGCTGATGGAGTTGTCGGTGTGGATGGTGACGACGATGTCGTCGCAATGCCCGGCCAGGGCTTCGTCGATGGAGTTGTCCACCACCTCGAACACCAGGTGGTGCAGGCCGGTGCCGTCGGACGTATCGCCGATGTACATGCCGGGGCGCTTGCGCACGGCCTCCAGGCCCTCCAGGATCTGGATGGCGCCTTCGCCGTAGCCGTTGGCATCGTCGGGGGTGGGTACGGGCTGGTTCGCGTCGGTCATGTAAGCGCCTTGGGGAGCCTGCAGCGCCGTTTCTGGGGCTGCAAATTTGAATCAAATACGCTGCTAGCGCTTATGTATCAAGCGCTAGCAGCTATAAAAATAATAGCAAATCGTCAGATCCGCATGGGCATGACGACGTACTTGAAGCTCTGCTGCTCGGGGATGGTGAAGAGCACCGAGCTGTTGCCGTCCTGCAGCGCCAGCTGCACCATGTCCTGGCCCATGTTGGCCAGCACGTCGATGAGGTAGGTGACGTTGAAGCCAATCTCTATGCTCTCGCCGCCGTAGTCGATGTCGAGTTCGTCCTGCGCCTCTTCCTGCTCGGCGTTGGTGCTGGCCACGCGCAGGCTGCCCGGTTCGATGTTCAGGCGCACGCCCTTGAACTTGTCGCTGGTCATGATGGCCGTGCGCTGCAGGCAGGCCAGCAGCGGCGCGCGCCCGAGGGTGATGGTGTTGTGGTGGTTGCGCGGGATGACGCGGTTGTAGTCGGGGAATTTGCCCTCGACCAATTTGGTCACGAACTCCATGCCGCCAAAGCTGAACTTGGCCTGGTTGTTGGCAAACTGCATTTCGATCGCGCCGTCGGCGTCGGAGAGCAGGCGCTGCAGCTCCAGCACCGTCTTGCGCGGCAGGATGACCTCTTGCTTGGGCACTTCGGCATCGAGCTCGGCGCTGGCAAAGGCCAGGCGGTGGCCATCGGTGGCGACCAGGGACAGGGTTTTGCCCTCGGCGACGAACAAAATGCCGTTGAGGTAAAAGCGGATGTCCTGGATCGCCATGGCGAACGAGACTTGGCCCAGCAAGCGCTTGAGCGTCTTTTGCGGCACGCTGAACGCGGGGCCAAAGGCGGGCGACTCTTGCACCAGCGGAAAGTCCTCGGCCGCCAGGGTTTGCAGCGTGAAGCGGCTTTTCCCGCCCTTCAAGATCAGCTTGGACTGGCTGCTCTCCAGGCTCACCGTCTGGTCGCTGGGCATGGTTTTCAGAATGTCGATCAGCTTGCGCGCGCCGACGGTGGTGCTGAAGTCGCCCACATCGCCGCCGAGCTCGGCCGTGGTGCGAATCTGGATCTCCAGGTCGCTGGTGGTGAGCTGCAGCGCGTTGCCGGTCTTCTTGATCAGCACGTTGGCCAGGATCGGCATGGTGTGGCGGCGCTCGACGATGCCGCAGACGGCTTGCAGTACGGCAAGCACCTTGTCTTGGGTGGCCTTCAGGACAATCATGTCAACCTCTTGGATAGGGGGCAGTGGACGGGCGCTTGTATTTTGATAGCAAGGCCGAAATGCTCAGCGTGCCATTGTGCCCGTTTGGTAGGAGATTTTGCCAACCCGGCGGGTCAGCCTTTGAGGGTTTGTTCCAGCACATGCAGCTGCTGGTTCAGTTCGGTGTTGGTCTGGCGCTCGCCGGCCATCTTGCGCACCGCATGCAGCACCGTGGTGTGGTCGCGGCCGCCAAACAGCTCGCCGATCTCGGGCAGGCTTTTTTGCGTCAGCTCCTTGGCCAGGTACATGGCAATCTGGCGCGGGCGCGCAATGCTCGCCGGGCGCTTCTTGCTGTACATGTCGGCGACCTTGATCTTGTAGTAATCGGCCACCGTTTTCTGGATGTTTTCCACGCTGATCTGGCGGTTTTGGATACTGAGCAGGTCGCGCAGCGCCTCGCGCGCCAGCTGGATGGAGACTTCCTTCTGGTTGAAGCGCGAATAGGCCAGGATTTTGCGCAGCGCACCCTCTAACTCGCGCACGTTCGAGCGCACGTTCTTGGCGACGAAAAACGCCACCTCCTCGGGCATCTCGGCCTTTTCGGCGCGCGCCTTGTTGATCAGGATGGCCACGCGCATCTCCAGCTCGGGCGGCTCGATGGCCACCGTCAGCCCCGAGTCAAAGCGCGAGACCAGGCGCTCGTGGATGTTCGTCAGGCCCTTGGGGTAGGTGTCGGACGTCATCACGATGTGGCTCTTTTTGGCCAGCAGGGCCTCGAAGGCGTTGAAGAACTCTTCTTGCGTGCGGTCTTTGTTGGCAAAGAACTGCACATCGTCGATGAGCAGCAGATCGAGCGAGTGGTAGCGCGCCTTGAATTCGTCAAAAGTGCGCCTTTGGTACGACTTGACCACATCCGAGACGAACTGCTCGGCGTGGATGTAGAGAACCTTGGCGTCGGGGCGGTCGGCCAGCAGCTGGTTGCCAATGGCGTTCATCAAGTGCGTCTTGCCCAGGCCGACGCCGCCGTAGATGAACAACGGGTTGTACATATGGCCGGGCGAGCCCGCCACGTGCATCGCAGCCGAGCGTGCCATGCGGTTGGCCGAGCCCTCGACCAGGGTGTCGAAGGTCAGCGCTGTGTTCAGGCGCGGGCGTGGTGTGGTGGGGGCGGCTTCTTCGCTCACCGGGGTGGGGATCGGGTGGCTGGGGCCGTTGTCGTTCTCGCTCGTGGCCGAGGGTGGCTGGGGGCGCACCTGAGTACGCACCACGCTGGCGCGCTGAGCAATCGCTAACTCCACCACCACCGGTTGGCCGTACAGGCCCTCCAGCACGGCGGCGATGCGCTTGGCGTATTGGGTGCGAATCCAGTCGAGCTTGAAACGGTTGGCCACCTGCAGCGTGACGCGGCTGAGGTCGGGCGCCACCTGCGCTGCCAGCGGCTTGATCCAGGTGTTGAACTGCTGCTCGGGCAGCTCTTGCGCCAGCTGCTCGACGCAGGCCAGCCACAGGCCCATGGCGGCGTCGCCATCATCGGGCAGGGGGGCGGGGGAGAGGGGTTCCTCGGTCATGGCAAGGGTGTTTTTATTGTGGATAGGAGGAACAGAAAGGGCTGCGGATTTTAGCTTTTCAAGAGCTTATCCACAAGCGCGCCAGCAGGGCAGCGGGCGGGCGGGGGGCTATTGTCGTATCCTTATTGATCCCTGGGGGTATTGCAATGCACAATTGTCGGTGCGAGAATCGCAGGTTTCCCTGAATGTGTTCAGGGTGATATGACCCGGCTGATCGTTTGCTGCGTGGCAACACGCGGAGCGCAACCACACCGCCAGGGCGGCGCCGGGGCCGGCCAGCAACGACTGAACCCTCAAGGAACGACACCATGAAACGTACTTACCAACCCTCCAAGACGCGCCGCGCCCGTACCCACGGTTTCCTGGTGCGCATGAAGACCAAGGGCGGCCGCGCCGTCATCAACGCACGCCGCGCCAAGGGCCGCAAGCGCCTGGCCGTCTAATGGCCGCGCAGCCCGGTGGCCAGCCACCGGGTGTGCTGCCCGTGCAAGCTGCTGCCATGCACAGGCTGAAAACGCGTGCACAGTTCCAGGCCGCCATGGCCGGGGGTGTGGTTTCCCGCACCGCGCATTTCGCCTTGCACCGCCTGGTATTGCCCGTGACAGAGCCCGGTTCCCTGCCTGATGCGCAGGGGCCGCAGGCTCTGTTTGGCGTTGCAGGTAGTGCCGGTGATCTGGGCGGTGTTTGGATGGGCGCCATGGCGCCCAAGCGCTGGGCGCGCCGCGCCGTCACGCGCAACGCCATCAAGCGCCAGGTCTATGCCCTGGCGGCTGAGCTGGCACCAGGGCAGCCGCCAGCGGCCTTCGTCGTGCGCCTGCGCCTGGCCTTTGACCGCAAGCAATACCCCAGCGCCTGGTCCGAGCCGCTGCGCCTGGCGGTGCGCGCCGAGCTGCAGCAACTGTGGGCGCGGGCCAAGCCATGATGCAGCGCCTGCTCATCACCCTGGTGCGCGGCTATCGGTTGCTGCTCAGCCCCTGGCTGGGCAGTGCCTGCCGCTTTGAGCCCACCTGTTCACAATACGCCCTGCAGGCGCTGGAGCAGCACGGCGCCGGCGCCGGCAGCTACCTGACCGCAGCGCGCCTGGCGCGCTGCCATCCCTGGTGCGCGGGCGGGCTCGATCCCGTGCCGGCCACTGCGCCCCGGCTGTTCTCGCGCCTTGTTGGCCGGGGTCAGGCCGACTCTCAACCACCGTCCGCAAAGAAATCTTCATGAACGATATTCGCCGAACCATCCTGTGGGTGATTTTTGGCTTTTCCATGGTTTTGCTGTGGGACAAATGGCAGGTGCACAACGGCCGCCATGCCACCTTCTTCCCTTCGCAGTCGGCCAGCCAGACCGCAGCGGGTCAGGCGCCAGCGACCACGGCCAATGACCTGCCCAGCGCTGCGTCCGCCCCGGCGGCTGGGCTGCCGACCCAAGCCCCTGCAGCCCCCGAGGCGCCGCGCGAGATCGTCAGCGTCAGCACCGACGTGCTGCGCCTGGGCTTTGACAGCCAGGGCGCCACGCTGGTGCACGCCGAGATGCTCAAGGAGCGCGACATGGCCGACAAGTCGCAGCCCTTCGTGTTGTTTGACGAAAACGGCCAGCACACCTACCTGGCGCAGACCGGCCTGATCGGTGGTGCCTACCCGACGCACAAGACGCCGATGACGCTGCAGCCCGGCGCGCGCGCGCTCGCCGAGGGCGAGAACGAGCTGGCGCTGCGCTTTGAGTCGCCCGATCTGGGCGGCCTCAAGCTGGTGAAGGTGTTCACCCTGACGCGCGGTTCGTACGCCATTGGCGTGCGCCACGAGATCGTCAACACCGGCAGCAGCCCGGTGAGCCCGCAGCTGTACCTGCAGCTGGTGCGTGATGGCAACAAGCCGGAGGGCGAATCCTCGTTCTACTCCACCTTTACCGGGCCGGCGGTCTATACCGAGGCCAAGAAGTACCAGAAGGTCGAGTTCAAGGCGATTGAAGAAGGCAAGGCCGACTTCGAGAAAAGCGCCAGCAACGGCTACGTCGCCATGGTTCAGCATTACTTTGCCAGCGCCTGGCTGCTCGCCGATGGCGTGCAGCGCGAGCTGTTCATGCGCAAGGTTGATCAGAACCTGTACGCCGTCGGCATGATCACCAGCGTGGGCGAAATCGCCCCCGGCCAGAGCAAGAACCTGGACGCGCGCCTGTTCGCCGGCCCGCAGGTGGAGAAAACGCTCGAAGCCCTGACCCCCGGCCTGGAGCTGGTCAAGGACTACGGCATGTTCACCATCCTGGCCAAGCCGCTGTACTGGCTGCTCGACAAAATTCACGGCGTGCTCGGCAACTGGGGCTGGTCCATCATCGGCCTGGTGCTGCTGCTCAAGATCGCCTTCTACTGGCTCAACGCCAAGGCCTACGCCAGCATGGCCAAGATGAAGGCCATCAACCCGCGCATCCAGGAGATGCGCGAGCGCCTCAAGGACAAGCCCCAGCAGATGCAGCAGGAGATGATGCGCATCTACCGCGAGGAAAAGGTCAACCCCATGGGCGGCTGCCTGCCCATCGTGATCCAGATCCCGGTGTTTATCGCCCTGTACTGGGTGCTGCTGTCCTCGGTCGAAATCCGCAACGCCCCCTGGATCGGCTGGGTGCAGGATCTGTCGGTGAAAGACCCGTACTTCATCCTGCCGCTCTTGATGACGCTGTCCTCGCTGCTGCAGACCGCGCTCAACCCCGCGCCGCCCGACCCGATGCAGGCCAAGATGATGTGGATCATGCCGCTGATGTTCAGCGTGATGTTCTTCTTCTTCCCCGCCGGCCTGGTGCTGTACTGGCTGACAAACAACATCCTGTCCATCGCCCAGCAGTGGCTCATCAACACCCGCATGGGCGTGCCGCCGCAGTTCAACCTGCCCAAGTTCCGCTAAAAGCCTGGGGTAGCCCCGCCACAACGGCCACGCAAGTGGCCGTTGTGCTTTGTAAGCAGCAAAAACCATAGCTGCTTGCGCTTGCCAGACAAGGGTTTGAGGTGGTTTTATGCCTCAAACCATTGCTGAGCAAGCGCGAGCAGCTATCAAACTTGAAGACATCGCCGCCATGCTGACGCAGCACCAAGACCCCATCGCCGCCATCGCCACCGCCCCCGGGCGCGGCGCCGTTGGCATCGTGCGCCTGTCCGGGCGCGGCCTGGCGCCGCTGGCGCAGGCGCTGTGCGGGCGGGCGCTGCAGCCGCGCCAGGCGCATTACCTGCCGTTTACCGACGCCCAGGGCCAGGCCATCGACCAGGGGCTGGCGCTGTTCTTTCCGGCGCCGCACAGCTACACCGGCGAAGACGTGCTCGAACTGCAGGCCCACGGCGGCCCGGTCGTGCTGCAGCTCTTGCTCGCGCGCTGCCTGGAGCTGGCGCCGGCGCTGCTGCCGCCGCTGCGCCTGGCGCAGCCGGGCGAATTCACGCAGCGCGCCTTTCTCAACGGCAAGATCGACCTGGCCCAGGCCGAGGCCATTGCCGACCTGATCGACGCCAGCACCAGCGCCGCTGCGCGCAGCGCCGCGCGCTCGCTCGGCGGCGCGTTCTCGCAGGAGATCGAGGGCCTGCGCGCCGCGCTCGTGCACCTGCGCATGTTGGTCGAGGCGACGCTGGACTTTCCCGAGGAGGACATCGACTTCCTGCGCCAGGCCGACGCGCGCGGCCAGCTCGCGCAGCTGCAAAGCCGCCTGGCCCAGGTGCTGCAGCACGCGCGCCAGGGGGCGCTGCTGCGCGAAGGCATCAAGGTGGTGATCGCCGGCCAGCCCAACGCCGGCAAAAGCTCGCTGCTCAACGCCCTGGCCGGCGCCGAGCTGGCCATCGTCACGCCCATTGCCGGCACCACGCGCGACAAGGTGCAGCAAACCATCCAGATCGAAGGCGTGCCGCTGCACGTGATTGACACCGCCGGCCTGCGCGAGAGCAGCGACGCGGTCGAGCAAATCGGCATCGAGCGCGCCTGGGACGCCATTGCCAGCGCCGACGCCGTGCTCTTTCTGCACGACCTCACGCGCACCCAGGCGCCCGACTACGCCGCTGCCGACGCCGCCATCGCCCAGCGCCTGCCCGCTGGCGTGCCCGTGATCGACTGCTGGAACAAAGCCGACGCTGCCGGCGTATCGGCGCTGGTAGCCGGGCTGGCGCTGTCAGCGCGCACCGGCGCCGGGCTCGATGCGCTGCGCCAGGAACTGCTGCGCCTGGCCGGCTGGCAAAACACGGCCGAGGGTTTGTACATCGCGCGCGCGCGCCACCTGCAGGCGCTGCAGGGCGTGGCCGCGCACCTGACACAGGCCGAGGCCGAGCTCGCCAGCAGCAGCCCGGCGCTGGACCTGCTGGCCGAGGAGCTGCGCCTGGCGCACAACCAGCTGTGCAGCATCACCGGTGAATTCAGCAGCGACGACCTGCTGGGCGAGATTTTTTCCAGCTTCTGCATTGGCAAATAGCCGCAGCGCTGCGCAAGGCCGGACTTAGCGCAGGGTGTAGTTAATCTGCGCCATCAACCCGGCATTGCCCAAAATATTGAGCTGCGCGCTCCAGTGGGGCGTGATCTGGTAGCCAATGGCGGGAATCGCCGTCAGTCCCCAGCCGCTTTTGTGATTGAACGGGATTTTCTTGTGGTACGGCTCTTTGTAGCCGTGAATCACGCCCGCCGTCACCTTGGCGTACAGGCCCGGCAGACTGTCCAGAGGCTGAAATTGCCAGCCGTAATAGGCATATTGGGTAAATTGCCCGAACGAATTGCTAAACAGTGCCAGGCCGGCAATATGGCGCGCGTCCAGGCGTTTTTCGGCCTGCACCAGCCAGACGTACGAATGCTTCTCGTCGTCGGGCTCCCATTCGTTCTCTTTTTTGGCGTCCGAATAATGCAGGGTGTAGGGCGATAGGCCAAAAGTCCAGCCAGCCCAGTCCGAGGTGGAATTGTTGTTTTGGGCCGACGCAGCCGTGCCGAGCAGCAGCGCGCCCAAGACCAGGGCGTGGCGTGCAGAAAAAGGGTGGGACATATGAATTTGTCAAACAAAGCAAAGCAAAACGCCGCGCATTGTGCCTGCAATGCGTGACGGAGCAAGGTGTAATGGCTGGTAAGTCAGGCTTGTGTCAGCTGCATAACCCGGGTAGCTTTGGGTCACTATGCTCGCTACCGCCCATTCCGCCCCCCAATACGATTTGCAGGGCCTGATCAAGGCCATTGCCGAGGCCAGCGCTGAAGACAGCCTCAATCCCAATATGCTCGCGCTCGCGCAGTGGGAGTTGCTCGCGCCCTATCTGCAGCCTTGCGTGCTCGCGCCCAGCCAGGTGCTGTTCACCCAGGGCAGCGCCGACCGCACCCTGTACCTGATCGAAAGCGGCAGCCTGAGCGTGCACTACGAGGACGAAAAAGCGCGCCTGCGCCTGGCCCTGGTGGCCGCTGGCTCGGTGGTGGGCGAGGGCGCATTCTTCTCGCACCGCCCGCGCAGCGCCACCGTGCAGGCCACGGCCGCGAGCAAGCTCTGGAGCCTGTCGGCACTGCGCATGGGCGAGCTCTCCAACCGCCAGCCGGCGATTGCCCTGGGCATTGCCATGGCTGCCGGCGCCGTGCTCGCCAAACGCTTGGGCAATCGGCGCCGGCGCATCGCGGCCACCTGAAACGCCGAAGGGGGCCACGGTACACTCGGGCGCAATTCGTTCGCGTTTCCGCTGAAAGCTAGGCATGTCACTGTTCAGTTGGTTTTCCCGCAAGCCCGCGCCGCCCCCCGCGCGCCAGGCACCGCCCCAGCCCGTCCTTGGCGCCGACGCCACCGTCCCCCTGGCCCCAGGGCGCAGCGTGCCCCCGCCCGACCCGGCGGCCAACCGCAAAAATGAACGCATCGAACGCCGCGAACTGCTGTACCTGGTGGTGCGCGACGCCATGGTGCGCGCCAGCGTGCTCTCGAGCAGCTACAAATTCAAGGTGCTCTCACTGGACCAGCAGGGGCGCCAGTTCCTCATCATGATCGACCTGGCGCGCGAATACGGTGGCGACACCGCACGCCTGTCCGAGATCGAGGCCCTGGTGGCGCAAACCGCCAAGGCGCGTTTTGACATCCTCGTCACCGCCGTCTATTGGCGCATCAACGAACATGTGGCCGTGGGCCAGCCGCCGCGCAACGCCGGCGCCGGCAGTGCGCCCGCAGCCACGCCACACCTTATGCCCCGAGCGCAGCGCCCGGTGCGCCCGCCGCCGGCGCCCTTGGTGCCACCGGCACCACCGCCCGAACCCATGCTGCCGGTGCTGGGCGCACAGCCGAGTGCGCCGGCGCCGCTGGAGCCGGCATCGCTGCTGGCGCCGCGCAGCGGCGGGCGCTTTGACCCGATCGAGGCCGATGAGGTGGCCGCCTTCAAGCGCGCACTCTCGGCCAGCACGGCAGCCGCCCCGGCGGTGGCGCCGGCGCCCGGTGTGCCCGTGCGCTCCGGCCCGCGCTTTCCCAGCCCCCCACCGGCGGCAGCCACGGGGTTTGAAGACACCGAGCTGCCCGACGAGCAGCGCCACGACTCCGACCTGGGCCGCACCCAGTACGGCGAGTTGCAGTAATGGCGGGAGCGCCGGGCGCAGCGTTCAGTGCCCGGCGAAATCGACCAAGGTGAACAGCGGCAGGCCGCTGCTGCGCAGGCGCTGGGAGCCGCCGAGCTCGGGCAAATCGACAATCGCCGCGCCCTCGGTCACGCTGGCGCCGAGCTTTTCCAGCAGCTTCTTGCCCGCCATCATGGTGCCGCCGGTGGCGATCAGGTCGTCGATCAGCAGCACGCGGTCGCCGGCCTTGACGGCATCGGTGTGCAGCTCGACGGTGGCGCTGCCGTACTCCAGCTCGTAGGTTTCCTGCACCGTGGTGAACGGCAGCTTGCCCTTCTTGCGGATCGGCACAAACCCCAGGCCCAGCTCATAGGCCACGACCGAGCCGAGGATGAAGCCGCGCGCATCGAGCCCGGCCACCACGTCCGGGCGCAGCGCAGGCGTCATGTAACGGTGTACGAACGCATCGATCAGCACACGAAACACCCTGGGGTCTTGCAGCAGCGGCGTGATGTCGCGGAACTGCACCCCCGGGGCGGGCCAGTCGGGCACGGTGCGGATGTGTTGGCGCAGATAGTCGGAGACGCTCAGGGATAGCATGGTGAGGAAAACAAGGGAGGGCAAAAACGCCGACCAGTGTAATCACCCGTATGCTGCAGGGCGAGTGCTCTGCCCATAATGGTTGCCATGCCTGTTTCTGTTTTGCTCATCGACGCCGACGCGGTGCACGCCCAGGCGCTGGTGCGGGCCTTCGGTCAAGAGCCGCTGGGCTGGCACATCGCGCACGTGGTGGGCCCGGTGCAGGCCCGGGCGCTGCTTGCGGCCACGCCTGCTGCGTGCGATGCCGCGTTGGTGGTGGCGCCAGCGCAGGGCTGGGAGCCCGCCGCCTGGGTGGCTGCCCTGCAGGGCGTGCCGGCCATTGTCTTGTTGCCCGCTGGACAAGAGGTGCAGGCGGCGCAGGCGCTGCGCCAGGGCTTTGGCGACTATGCCCTGTGCGATGCGGACGGCGCCTATCTGCAGCAGCTGCCGGCGCAGATCGAAGATTTGCTGGTGCGCACCGTGGGCGAGCGTGCGCGGCGCGACATCGAGGCCGAGCTCGACCGCACTAGCGCCCTATTGGCGCAAAAAACGCGCGAGCTTGAAATTACCCTGGCCAGCGTCTCGCAGGCCATCATGAAGGTCGATGCCCAGGGCCGCATCTGTGTGTACAACCAGCGCCTGCTGCAGCTGCTGGATTTGCCCGAGGCATTGCTGCAGGGCCAGCCCCTGCTCTCTGACGTCATCTCTTTCCAACAGACGCGTGGCGACTTCGGCCCCAATCTGAGCCTGGTCGATCCCGTGGGGCAGGTGTATATCGCTGGGCAATCGGTGACCCAGAATCTGTCGGTCGCACCTGAACGCTACTTGCGCCGCACCCCTGCAGGGCGCCACCTCGAAGTGCGCACCCACCTGCTGGCCGAGGGCGGCCATGTGCGCACCTTCACCGACGTGACCGACTACTTGGCGATGCAGGAGGCGCTGCGCGCCAGCGAGGTGCGCTGGCGCAGTCTGACGGCGCTGTCCTCGGACTGGTACTGGGAGCAGGATGCGCAGTTTCGCTTTGTGCGCTTTGATGGCACGCCTGACCATCGTCACGGCGGCGACGATACCGCCTTGCTCGGCAAATGCCGCTGGGAACTGCCCTGCGAGGGTGTGACGCCAGAGCAATGGGCGGCGCACCGCGCCCAGCTCGAAGCGCACGAGGTGTTTTTGGACTTTGAGCTGCAGCGCACCTTGGTCGATGGCACGCGGCTATGGGCCTCGGTCAGTGGCGAACCGGTGTTTGACGGCACCGGTATTTTTACGGGTTACCGTGGCGTGGCGCGTGACATTACGGAGCGCAAGCGTGCCCAGGCCGAGATCGCCCGCCTGGCCTTCTACGACGAACTCACCGGCCTGCCCAACCGGCGCCTGCTGCAAGACCGGCTGGAGCAGGCGCTGCACCAGAGTGGACGTGATGGTCGCCAGGGGGCGCTGTTGTTTCTGGACATGGACAACTTCAAAACCGTGAACGACAGCATGGGCCACGAGGTGGGCGATGCGCTGCTGCAGCAGGTGGCGCAGCGTCTGTCGGGCTGTGTGCGCGCCAGTGACACCGTGGCGCGCCTGGGGGGTGATGAATTCATCATCGTGCTGCCCAGCCTGCACGGCGAGGTGGTACGCGCCGCCGCCATGGCCGAGGTCGTGGCGTTGAAAATTCTGGGCGCCCTGGGCCAGCCCTATCCCATCGGCAGCGGCTTGCAGCACAGCACGCCCAGCATCGGCATTGCCTTGTTCCAGGGCCAGGCGCAGGCCGTCAGTGCGCTGCTGCAGCAGGCCGATCTGGCCATGTACCAGGCCAAGTCCAGCGGGCGCAATACCTTTTGCTTTTTTGACACCGCCATGCAGGCCCAGGCCAGCGCCCGTGCGGCGCTGGAAGCTGATCTGCGCCTGGGGCTTGAGCGTGGCGAGTTTTTGTTGCATTACCAACGCGTCGTCAATGCCCAGGGCCAGGTGCTTGGCGCCGAGGCCCTGGTGCGCTGGCAACACCCGCAGCGTGGCCTGGTGTTGCCGGGCGAGTTCATCACTCTGGCCGAGCAGACCGGGTTGATTTTGCCGCTGGGTCAGCAGGTGCTGCGCCAGGCGTGCGAGCAGCTGGCGCGCTGGCAGCAGCAACCCGCCAGCTGCGACTGGGTGCTGGCGGTGAACGTGAGTGCGCAGGAATTTCGCCACCCAGGCTTCGTTCCGCAGGTGCAGACCACGTTGGCGCAGACGGGGGTGGATGCGACGCGCCTGAAGCTCGAACTCACCGAAAGCCTGCTGCTGCATGACGTTGAGGGCAGCATCGCCAAGATGCAGGCCCTGCGCGCCTGCGGCCTGCGCTTTGCGCTCGATGATTTTGGTACGGGCTACTCTTCGCTGGCGTACTTGAAGCGCCTGCCGCTCGATCAGCTCAAGATCGACCAGAGCTTTGTGCGCGATCTGCTCACCGACGCCAACGACGCCGCCATCGCCTGCACCGTCCTCGGCCTGGGACGCAGCCTGGGGCTGGAGGTTTTGGCCGAGGGGGTGGAAACCCCGAGTCAGCGCAAATTCCTGCTGCGCCACGGCTGCCAGCGTTTTCAGGGCTACCTGTTTGGCCGCCCCGGGCCGGCGGCGGCGCTGCTGGACTGATCAGGCGCCGCGCAATAGTTTGTCTTCCGCCAGGGCCAGCGCTGTGGGATGGCCCGAGAGCACCAGGGTGTCCCCCGCTGCCAGCAGGCGGCTCTCGTCCACGGCGCCGCTGTGGCCACCGTGCTGGCGCAGGTTGACCACGCGCACGCCGATGGCGTGCAGCGCCAGCGCCGCCAGAGGCTGGCCCAGGCAGCCGGCCTCGGGCGGCAGCGTGATGCTCGACAGGCGTGCCTGCTCGCGCCCGCTGGCGACGTCGTCGTCGGCACCGTGGAAATAGCCGCGCAGCAGGCCGTAGCGTGCCTCGCGCTGGTCCTGCACGGTGCGAATCACGCGCCGCATGGGCACGCCCACCAGTGCCAGCAGGTGGCCGGCGAGCATCAGCGAGCCCTCGATGGCCTCGGGCACGACCTCGGTGGCGCCGGCGGCCTGCAGGCGGTCGAGGTGCAGGTCGTCTTGCGTGCGCACCACCACCGGCACCTGCGGCGCGTGCGCGCGTGCGTTCGCCAGCACCTTCAGGCTCGACGCCACATCCAGGTAGGTGATGGCGACCGCGCTGGCGCGCACCAGGCCGGCGGCCATCAGCGCCTGCAGGCGCGAGGCGTCGCCAAAGACCACCGAGTCGCCAGCAGCTGCGGCCTGGCGCACGCGATCAGGGTCCAGGTCCAGCGCCATGTAGGCAATGCCCTCGCGCTCCAACATGCGCGCCAGGTTCTGGCCGCAGCGCCCATAGCCGCAGATGATGACGTGGCCGCTGGTGTTGATGGCTTTGCGTGCAATCTGCGTCATCTGCAGCGACTGCTGCAGCCAGTCGCTGGCGACGAGCTTCATGACGATGGCGTTGCTGTACTGGATCAGGAACGGCGTCGCCAGCATCGACAGCACCATGGCCGCCAGGATGGGGTTCATCAGCGCCGGCTGCAGCAGGCCGTGCGCCTGGGTCAGCGTCAGCAGCACGAAGCCGAATTCGCCCGCCTGCGCCAGATACAGCCCGGTGCGCAGCGCCACCCCGGTGCTGGCGCCGGTGGCGCGCGCCAGCAGCAGGATGACGCCGACTTTGAGCAGCATCGGCAGCAGCAGCAAAAGCAGCACCAGGGCCCAGCGCTCGAGCAGGATGTGCCAGTCGAGCATCATGCCGACGGTGATGAAGAACAGCCCCAGCAGCACGTCGTGAAAGGGCCGGATGTCGGTGCCCACCTGGTGGCGGTATTCGGTCTCGGACACCAGCACGCCGGCGATGAAGGCGCCCAGCGCCAGGCTCAGGCCGGCGAGCTCGGTCAGCCAGGCCAGGCCCAGGGTGATGAGCAGCAGGTTGAGCATGAACAGCTCGTCGCTTTTCTTGCGCGCCACCAGGGTCAGCCACCAGCGCATGAATTTTTGCCCGCCCCACAGCAGCAGCGCCACCACCACCATGGCCTTGAGCAGGGCCAGGCCAAGGGCGACAAAAAGCTGCTCGGGCGCGCTGCCCAGGGCCGGGATCAGAATCAGCAGCGGCACCACCGCCAGATCCTGGAACAGCAAAATGCCGAGCACGCGCCGGCCATGCTCGCTTTCGAGTTCGGCGCGCTCGGCCATCAGCTTGACGACGATGGCCGTGCTGCTCATGGCCATGGTGCCGCCCAGGGCCAGCGCCGTCTGCCAGCCCATGTCCCAGGCGCCGCCGAGCCAGCGCGCCAGCAGCAGCGCCCCGCCCAGGCCCAGAGCCATGCTCAGCAGCACCTGCAGCAGCCCCAGGCCAAACACCAGGCGGCGCATGGCGCGCAGCTTGCCCAGGCTGAATTCGAGGCCGATGGCAAACATCAAAAACACCACGCCGAACTCGCCCAGGTGGCGCACGCCCTCGGAGTTTTGCGCCAGTGCCAGGGCGTGCGGGCCAATCAAAATGCCGGCGCTGAGGTAGCCCAGCATGGGCGGCAGTTTCAGACTGCGGCAGGCAACCACGCCGAGGACGGCGGCCAGGAGGTAAAGCAGCGTAAGGGCGAGCGAAGACATCCGCCCTATCCTATCCCCGGCCATGGGGCGCGCCGATAAAATCGCCCCATGCTTTCTGCTTTGCGCCCCTTCGACGCCGACCAGGCCCTGCGCCTGGCCCGCGAAACTTGTGACATCGAGGCCGCCGCCCTGCAGGCGCTGGGCCAGCGCCTGGATGTGCGCTTCACCCAGGCCGTGCAGCGCGTGCTGGCCATTCGCGGGCGCGTGGTGGTCATGGGCATAGGCAAAAGCGGCCACGTCGGGCGCAAGATTGCCGCCACCCTGGCCTCCACCGGCACGCCGGCGTTCTTCGTGCACCCGGCCGAGGCCAGCCACGGCGACCTGGGCATGGTCACGGCCGAGGACCTGGTGCTGGCCATCTCCAACAGCGGCGAGAGCAGCGAGCTCACCGCCATTCTGCCCATGCTGCGCCGCCTGGGCGTGCCCCTGGTGGCCATGACCGGCGGCCTGCAATCGAGCCTGGCGCGCCACGCCGACGAGTTGCTCGACAGCAGCGTCGCGCGCGAAGCCTGCCCATTGAATCTGGCGCCCACCACCAGCACCACGGTGCAGCTGGCGCTGGGTGATGCGCTGGCGGTGGCGCTGCTCGACGCGCGCGGCTTTCGCGCCGAGGATTTCGCGCGCTCGCACCCTGGCGGCGCGCTTGGGCGCAAGCTGCTCACGCACGTGGCCGACGTTATGCGCCAGGGCGACGAGCTGCCCGTGGTCGCGCCCGAGGCGCCGTTTGGCGCCCTCATGCGCGCCATGAGCGCCAAGGGCCTGGGCTGCGCGGCCATCGCCGATGCCCAGGGCCGGCTGCTGGGCATCTTCACCGACGGCGACCTGCGCCGGCGCATTGAAACCGGCGCCGACCTGCGCAGCGCCTGCGCCGCTGCCGTCATGCACGCCAACCCGCGCACCATTGCCGCCAGCGCCCTGGCGGCCGACGCTGCGGCCATGATGGAGCAGCACGGCATCACCAGCGTGCTGGTGACCGATGGCGCCGGTCAGCTCCAGGGCCTGGTACATATCCGCGACCTGATGCGCGCCAAGGTGATCTGATGAGCCTCTCCCCCCTGCCCCCCGCCCTGCACATTGGGCCCGAACTGCTGCTGCGCGCCCAGGCCGTGCGCGTGGTGTTTTTTGACGTGGACGGCGTTTTGACTGACGGCGGCCTGTATTTTTCCGACGCCGGCGAGAGCCTCAAGCGCTTTCACACCCTGGACGGCCACGGCATCAAGCTGCTGCAGCAGGCCGGCATCACCCCGGCAGTGGTCACCGGGCGCGACGCACCGGCGCTGCGCCTGCGCCTGGCGGCCCTGGGCGTGCGCCACGCCCGCTTTGGCACCGAGGACAAGCGCCCGGCGGCCGAGGCCATCCTGGCCGAGCTGGGGCTCGACTGGGCCCAGGCCGCAGCCATGGGCGACGACTGGCCCGACCTGCCGATGCTGCGCCGCGCTGCCCTGGCCTGCGCCCCGGCCAACGCCCATATCGAAGCCCGCGCCGTCGCCCATGTGCTCACCCAGGCGCGCGGCGGTGATGGCGCCGTGCGCGAGCTGTGCGACCTGCTGCTGGTGGCCAGCGGCCTCTATGCCAGCTTGCTGGCGCAGGCGGCGGCATGAGCAGCGCCCTGCGCCGCAGCTGGGACAGGCTCTCGCTGTACCTGCCGGTACTGCTCATGGGGCTGCTGGCCATGGGCACCTGGTGGCTGGTGCGCAGCGCGCCGCGCCCCCCCCGGCCTGACGTGGCAACCGTGCTGCGCCACGAGCCCGACTATTCCCTGCGCGATTTTTCCGTCAAAACCTTTGGCGCCAACGGCCAGTTGCAAAGCGAGCTCCAAGGCCAGATTGGCCACCATTACCCCGACACCGATACGCTGGAGATCGAGCAGGTGCAGATGCGCTCGATCTCGCCCGAAGGCCGCGTCACCACGGCGCACGCCCGGCGCGGCCTGAGCAATGCCGACGGCAGCGAGGTACAGCTCTTCGGCGACGCCGTCGTCACCCGCGCCGCGCAGCAGCTGCCCGATGGCCGCGTGCTGCCGCGCCTGCAGTTCGAGGGCGAATTCCTGCACGCCTGGACACAGGACGAGCGCGTGCGTTCGCACCTGCCGGTGACGCTGCAGCGCGGCACCGACCGCTTCACCGCCGATCGCATGGATTACGACAACATGGCGCAGCAAATGCAGCTGCAAGGGCGCGTGCACGGCGTGCTGCAGCCCACCTCCCCGGCCCGGCCATGAGCGCGGCGCCGCCCCTGGTTTTCATCACCGGCGCCTCCAGCGGCATCGGCCAGGCGCTGGCGGCGCAGTACCACCAGGCCGGCTGGCGCCTGGCCCTAGTGGCGCGCCGCACCGATGTGATAAAAAATTGGGCTGAAGCCCGTGGGTACAGCGCGAGCAGCTATGAAATTTATAGCGCAGACGTATCCCAACCCGACAGCATCATGGCCGCTGGCCGCGCCTGCATCGCGCGCCAGGGGCTGCCCGAGGTGGTGATTGCCAACGCCGGCATCAGCATCGGCATGGACAGCCGCGAGCCGGACGACATCGCCGTCATGGCGCAGGTTTACGCCACCAACAACGTCGGCCTGGCGGCCTCCTTCCAGCCCTTCATCGCCCCCATGGTGGCGCGCGGCAGCGGCCGTTTGGTGGGCATAGGCAGCGTGGCCGGCATCCGGGGCCTGCCCGGCCACGGCGCTTACTGCAGCAGCAAGGCCGCCGTCATCAGCTACTGCGAGAGCCTGCGCGGCGAGCTGCGCGCCAGCGGCGTGCGCGTCATCACCGTCAACCCCGGCTACATCGACACGCCGCTGACGCAGCGCAACCGCTACCGGATGCCGTTCCTGCTCGCACCCGAAGAATTTGCGCGCCGCGCCCAGCGCGCCATTGCCGCCGGTGGCAGCTATTGCGTCATTCCCTGGCAAATGGCCATTGCCACCCGCCTCATGCGCCTACTGCCCGATGCCTTGTTCGACCGCCTGGCCGCCGGGCGCCCGCGCAAACGCCGCCAGGGCGAGTAGCGAACAAACCCAAAGCGCATGAAAAAAGGCCCCGCAGGGCCTTTGTGTTGTGTGCTGGGTGCAGCGAGGGCTCAATAGCCGCCGTCACGGCCACCGCCGTAGCCACCACCACCGTAGCCGCCACGGCCACCGCCGTTGCCGCCACCGTTACCGCGCGGGCCAGTGCCGTAGGGGCTGCGGAAACCGCCTTCGCGGCTACCGCCGCCGCCGCCACCACCGTAGCCGCCTTCACGGCCACCGCCGTAGCCGCCACCACCACCGCCGAAACCACCGCCACGCGGGCCGCCGAAGCCGCCGCCACCGCTGCGCGGGGGGCGCGGCTCCATGGGGCGCGCCTCGTTGACGACAATGCCGCGTCCGCCCAGGGGCTGGCCGTTCATGCCGTTGATGGCAGCCTGCGCCTCAGCGTCGCTGCCCATTTCCACAAAGCCAAAGCCCTTGGAACGCCCTGTGTCGCGTTCCATCATGACCTTGGCACTGGTGACTGCGCCAAAAGCACTGAAAGCTTGTTCCAGATCGTTGTCGCGCACCGAGTAAGGCAGGTTGCCGACGTACAGTTTGTTGCCCATCAAGGGACTCCTAAAAAACCAAAAAAGCGAAAAGTGACGGAGTCCCGAAAACGCCGCCAGCGGATCTTGCGGACATGCTTTGTGCGAAAGGGTCGGACCACCGCGAACTTGCGGAAAAATCCGCGAAAGCATTATCCTGCACAAAAGCAAAATAAAAGCAAGGGGACGTATCGTCTGTGGCGCAATTGCTGCAGCACATGAAAAAAGGCCCCTGGATAGGAGCCTTTCATCATCTTGTCAGGGCTTAGTAAGCGCCACGGCCACCGCCGTAACCGCCTTCACGGCCACCGCCGTAGCCGCCGCCGAAGCCGCCGGAGCGCGGCGGGCGCGGCTCCATCGGGCGGGCGACGTTGACCACCAAGTCGCGGCCACCGAAGTTCTTGCCGTGCACGCCCTGGATGGCGGCCTGGGCTTCGGCATCGCTGCCCATTTCAACGAAGCCAAAGCCCTTGGAGCGGCCGGTGTCGCGCTCCATCATGACCTTGGCGCTTTGCACGGCGCCGAATTCGCTGAAGGTTTGTTCGAGATCGCCGTCGCGGAAGGAATAGGGCAGGTTGCCCACGTACAGTTTGTTGCCCATGAGGGACTCCGGAAAAAAGAAAAAAACGCGATGGAGTCCGACGCCAGAGACACTG